>NZ_JBATWY010000251.1:0-14366 GCF_049672945.1 Haloferula sp.
GATGGCCTTCCACAGGGGGTCTACACCGTCGAAGCCCTCAAGCTCGGTTATTCGATGGGGTCGGCATCCGCCAGTCCGAGACCCGGTGTTCCGGCTGAGGTGCGGATTGCGCTGACGATCAAGCCGAGCGACTCGGGTGACAGTGAGTTCGTTCTCGCTGAGGAAACCGTGGTCGGGGAATACAATGAATCGGGCCAGGGCGATTTCGAGATGAGCATCGATCTCGGGAACAACCTTGTCTCAGGTCTCGACAAGAGCGAGTTTACGGCAGCGGGAATTAGCGATGCGGCTGGGGCGGTGTCGAAAATCGCTGGTGCCAACATTGTCGGCGGACGATACGCGGTGGTTCGTGGTCTCGGGGATCGCTATTCGAACACTTTGGTTAATGGAGCCCTTATCTCCAGTGCGGATCCTTCGAAGAAGGCGGTGCAGTTGGATCTTTTCCCAAGCGATCTCCTTGAGTCGATCAACATCTTCAAGACCTTCACCCCGAACATGCCCGGAGAGTTCGCGGGAGGGCTTGTCGCTATCGAAACCCTCTCGTTTCCGGATGAGCCATTCCTTGAGGTGGAATACGGGATCGATTACAACTCGAATTCCGATACGGGCAATTTCTGGGCGGCGCCTGGGAGCGACCTCGGCTTCCTTGGAAAGATCGACGTCGGCATTCCGGCGGCGGTCACTCCGCTGATTGATGGTGGACTCGCTCCCGGATCGACCTCGACGCGTCGTCCGTCGCCGACGAACCCTGCCGCCAATCAAGCGATCGAGCAGTGGAGCGCCCTCCACTCAAGTGCGGGGATGAAGCCGATACTCCGTTCACCTGAGTTGGGTCAGGACCTCAGTGTCGCTTTCGGGAAAACCTTCGATTTTGAGAATGGTATCGAGCTCGGTGTCGTTCTGTCGGGAGTCTGGACGGGTGGCGATGATGTGAGGGAGGACGTGCAGATCGGCCGCGGCTTCAGTCCGGGACCCGACCAGATGCCCGGAACTGGTGATGACTTTCTTTTGAGGACGCAGATTGAGGACCAGTATGCGGCTTACGCAGGATACGGGCTTCTGGGTTCAATTGGAATGCGGTTTCAGGACCGACATGAGATCGGCTACACCTATTTTCAGAACCATCTTGGCGAAGATCAAGTTACACGAGCGAGCGAAGTTGTTATTGATGGGGAGGGACGGACGGGTTTCATCGGAGCGGATGCGACGGGTTTTGGTGCCGGTGCCTACGTCAGTGAGGGCATTGACGGTATCGATCCACTTCAGCGGACGCTGACCTTGAATCAACTAACAGGCTCTCATGAGTTTGGTGACATCGACAATCCGATCGAGGTCAGCTGGGCGGTGTCGAGAAGTGATGCGAACGAAGAGCGACCTCAGTCGAGCACCCTGTACTCTCAGGACCTTGATTTCGCTGATCCACGGATTGAGACGGAGCTGGGAGAAGTCTATAAGCCCGAACTCGGGATCGTAAGGACTTCAGGCGATGTCTATGACAGTAATCCCGCGCTGGTCGTGAGTTTCCGGGAGAGTCTCGAAACGTTCGAGGAGGCAGGGAACGAGCGATTGGATCTGACGATCCCTATCTGGAATAAGGATTCGGGAGACTACTTCAATCTATCTGCTGGTGGATCGCATTTCAATCGTGCCCGAGAAGTGCGAGGCAGGCTTTTCACCTATAGGATTCCCAGCAATCTGAATCGACGTCTGATCAACGAAGACGGAGGTGAGTATGGCGTCGAATACTATGATGCCTTTGACTCTCTCGAAGATCCGTCCGGTGACCCCAAGTTTACGGGTTGGGCGAACAATGGCCGGGCTGACAACATCTACATGACCGAGGAGAGCACCAGTGGCCGGACGGTGCGAAATGTCGATGCGGAGACGGACCTGATGGCTGCCTACATCATGGCTTCGACCCGTCTTGGTCGCTGGGACCTAACCGGGGGCTTCCGCTATGAAGGAGAGTCCCGGGGTTACTCGGTTCTTCCGGGACTCAATCCGGGATTCGCCGTAGGTAGTCCGCCTCCCGAAGAAAACAGCTATCTTCTCCCGGGCATACTGATCAACCGGACATTTGGCCGGGATGACGAATTTGATGTGACTCTCGGATGGTCAAAAACCGTCGCCAGACCGACCTTCTATGAATTTGCTCCAACCATTACGGAGGATCAGGCGACGGGTGACATCATTGAGGGTAACCCCGACCTCAAGGACACACAGATCACCAACTACGATCTGACGTTTGGTTGGAGGCCGACGCCCGATTCATCGATTGGGATCAGTCTGTTCAACAAGAACATGAAGGATCCGATTGCTCAGGCCTACAACCTTACAAGGAAGACCTGGGTCAACGGGGAAGAGGGGACCCTGCAAGGTGTGGAGTTGGAGGTCAGCAAGAATTTCCTCACCTATTGGTCCCTGAGTTCGAACTTCACCTACATTGATTCGAGTCTCGTCTACCAACAGACCATCGGTGCCAACTCGAGAACCATCCAGTCAACCTTTGAGGGGCAGCCGAATCATATTTTCAACCTCAATCTCGGATACGACAACGAGGAGACCGGCTGGGCGGCCAACCTGATCTACAACTTCACGGGATCCTACCTCACGGGGGTCCCTCTGAGTGACGTCGATCCGCCGATCAGGCGTGAGTCGTTCGATCTCCTCGATCTGGTCATTCGGAAGCAGTTCGATATCTGGGAGGGTGTCGGAATCGTCAAACTAAAGTGCGGGAACCTTCTGGACTCCACGGATACTCAGGTCTTTGACGGGACGAGTGAGATCTATGAGTCCTTCCGCCCCGGTCGGAATTTCAGCCTCTCTTTCAAATACGAATTTTGACTCCGCCCTCCGCCTGAGGGTGAAAGTCCCAAACCATCAATCCCATACAACAACACATGAACCACCAAAAGAAACTACTCGCGCTCTGCGCGTTGCTAGGCTCTCCAGTCGCGATGGCCGCCGATATCACCGTGAGCGGTGATATCGCCGCCAACACGACCTGGACGAGTGACAATGCCTACATCCTGAACAAGGTCGTCTTCGTGAAGCCAGGAGTGACCCTGACGATTGAGCCGGGAACCAAGATCTACGGCACGCAGGATACGAGCGTGACTCCTTCAACCTATGGATCCCTGGTTGTGACCCGCGGTGCGACCCTGATCGCCGAAGGAACCGTGAATGAACCGATTGAATTCACCGCCCTTGAAGAGCGCGACGGATTTGATGATGACGATGATCCGGGCACACCCAATGTTGCCCCCGATCCAGCTCTTGGTGACGGTGGATTCTGGGGTGGCCTGGTGATGCTGGGTGCGGCACCGATCAACTACTATGTCGGTGGAGTGAACGTGAACGAGAACGACATCGAGGGTTTCCCCGGTGGTTCCGGAACGGACATCCTCTACGGTGGCAGTAACCCGACGGACAGCAGCGGAAAGCTGAAGTATGTGTCGATCCGCTTCGGTGGATTCGAGTTCGCGGCGAACAAGGAAATCAACGGCCTGACCCTCGGAGGTGTGGGATCCGGCACGGAGATCGAATACGTCGAGGTGTTCTCGAATACCGATGACGGCGTCGAAATCTTCGGCGGAACCGTGAATACCAAGCATATCGCGGTGGCATTCTGTCAGGACGACAGCTTCGACCTGGACGAAGGCCATCAGGGGCATCACCAGTTCTGGTTCGCGATTCAGAACGAGGACGACAGCCTCGGTGACAACCTCGGCGAATGGGACGGTGGCAACGGCAATATCCTCAATGGGACGCCATACAACCTCGTGCAGGTCTACAACTCCACGTTCATCGGGAGCAGCAATGCCACCGCAACCGGCAATGACGGGATCGCAATGGAGAACAACTTCGCCGGCACGCTCGCCAACTCGGTGATCACCGATGTTCCTGATGATGCCATCAGGGACAAGAGCGACGGCGTTGGTGATCCGAAACCGGTTTTCCTCAGCAACACCTGGGGCATTATTGGGGACGCAGCGCTTCAGGCTGTGATCGGAACGGGTGTGAATGGAGATTCCGATCCGGCCGAAGGTATTCAACTCGACGGAATTCCGAATGGCTCTGGCAACGGTTCCATTGGTGTGGATCCGATGCTCATTGGAATCAGCCGGGAGGCAGATTGCGGTCTCGATCCGCGTCCACAGATCAGTAGTCCGCTCCGCAATGCGGTGCTTGCCAGTTTCCCTGGCTCGGCTCCGGCCGGATTCTTTGAGTCGGTCTCCTACCGGGGAGCCTTCGGTGACAGGAACTGGTTGAACGGGTGGTCGCACCTCTACCGCGCAGGTTACCTCAGCGGCTTGCCTGATGGTGGATCGCAGGTTTCCAGCGGCGGTGGGAGTCTCACCGATACCGATGGTGATGGCATCTCCGACGAAGTCGAAAACGCCAACACCGATCTCGGATTCGACGCGAATGTCAGCAATGGAACGCCATCGACGGTATTTGGTGACCTCTTCACCGAGGACGGTATTCTCGATCTCGTGACTGGTAGCCAAATCATGATCCAGGGTGGAGGTGCCGGCCAGCCGGTGACCCTCAGCCTTCCGCTCTTCCGTGCGGGAGATCTCAGCGAATTCACCCCGGCACCTGCGCTCGACGCGACCTTCACCGGTTCGGGTGAAGCCGAGTTCTACCGGATTCAGGTTTCCGGTGCCGAGTAAGCCATCATAGGCCCAGTCCCTATCTGCCGCCCGGCTCGAGAGAGCCGGGCGGTTTTGCGTCCGGGCCCGGCCATCTGACGAAACCGTCACATCGGGGCCATCGGAATGTGTCGGTGACAACCCTTCTATTCCGGCGTTGCCGCCATGCGCTCATTTTTCCCACTTTTCATGGCCCCGTTGCTCCTCGCATCACCTGCGTTTGGAGACGAAACGGGGTCTCAAACCGAGAAACTGAAGGATTCGATCCGGGAGTGGATCGAGACCACCAGGGAAATCCAGAAACAAGAGGACGACTGGGATCGGGACAGCGAGGTGCTGCAGGGCCACCGCGATGGTTTGGAAACCGAAATTGCGGATCTCAAGGAGCAGATTGAATTGGCCAAATCCAGCAAGGGCACGGCTGACAAGAAGTCGCTGGAAGCGGTCGAGAAGTATGAGGCGCTCAAGGACGCCAACGATCTGCTGAGTTCCAGACTTGCCGAGCTTGAGATGGCGATGGTCGAACAACTTCCCCTCTTTCCGCCGCCTCTCACCAAGGATCCTCGCGTGGCTCAGATGATTTCCGATGTGAAGGCTTCCGCGGCCAAGGGTGACAAGAGTGAGCAAGGGGGCAATGCGCGTCTCAACACGGTGCTCAACCTGATGGCCGCCGCCGAGCAGTTTCAGGGATCGGTCCATCCTGATAGTGAGAGTCGCAAAGTAGCCGACGGCCGCGAACTCAAGATCAACATGGTCTACTTCGGTCTTTCGACCGCTTATGGCGTCGACGAAGCGGGTGAAGTGGCGTTCGTCGCCAAGCCGGGGCCTTCCGGCTGGGTCTTCGAAGAGAACAACGACCTTGCCCCGCAAATCCGAAATTTGGTCGACGTCATGAACGGTGATGCCGATGCCAAGTTTGTCTCTCTTCCCATCAGTCTCCCATGAAGTCTTCAATTCTAACAGGCATCTTGTCCCTGTTGATTCTCTCCGCTTCATCCCAGGCCCAGTCGGGTGGAGATGCGGCCGTCGCATCGGCGCGCAAGGAACTCGATGCCACCTCACGCGAGTATCAGGCGATGCGGACGGCGCTCTATCGTGAGATCAACACCCTCGACGATGAAGTCATCAAGCTTTCGCGTGAATTGAAGGATCTCGAGCGGGAGGAGGCGATGCGGACGAACAAGCTGCGCACGACCGAGCGCAATACCCAGATCCTGCGCGCCAACTTTGACTATGCGGTCGGAGTGCTGCGTCAGTATGGCGACAACCTGACCAACCGCCTGCACGCGGCGGAGAACCAGCTCTATCGTGACGACCTGCTGGCGATTTCCGAGGCGGCTCTGGCGGCCAAGGATGATCCCAAAAAGGAGATGGAAGAGCGTCTGCAGGCACTCGAGATCGGACTTGGACGTCTGCCGAAGCTTGCCGGGGGTCAGAAGTTTGAAGGCAAGGCGATGCGCAACGGCACCGAGGCCAAGGAAGGCGAATTCCTATTGATGGGTCCTGCCGCCTACTTCCGGGCAAGCGACGGGACCTTCGAAGGTGTCACGACCTTTGAAGAGAACAACACCGGGATTCCCACTGCGGTCGGCGTGAAGGTTTCTGATGATGGTGTGATCACTTCGGCGGTTAGCTCGGGTGCGGGAATGTTGCCCTTCGATCCGACCCTGGGAAAGGCGCTCAAGGTCGAAGCGGCCGAGGAGTCGCTTCTCGACGTGATCGAGAAGGGCGGCATCGTCGGTCACGCCATTCTCCTGCTTGGTGCCGTCGCGCTGGGGCTGACGGTATTCAAGGTGCTGGAAATTACGAGATTTCCCGTACCTTCGAGAAGGCGGATCAACGAGATCATCGACGACCTTGTTTCCGATCGTCAGGAAGCGGCGAAAGAGAAGGCGGCGTCGCTCAAGGGACTTTCTGGTGACATGGTCAGAGTCGGTGTGGAACGCTTCTATGAGAAGCGTCGGGTGCTTGAAGAGGCGCTGTTCGAGAAGATGGTGGCGATCAAGCCACGCCTCGATCGCTTTCTGCCGTTCCTCGGCCTGACGGCTGCCGCTGCGCCTCTGATGGGTCTGTTAGGAACCGTGCTCGGAATCATCAAGACCTTCAAGGCGATGGCTCTCGATTCCGGGAACAAGCAGGCCTTTACCGTTGGTATTTCCGAAGCGCTGATCACCACTGCCGAGGGCCTGGTGGTTGCGATTCCGGTGTTGGTGCTGCACGGCATGATGAAAAGTCTTTCAAAGGGCAAGTTCAGCGAGATCGAATCGATTGGTATCTCCCTGATCAATGGCACGACGGAACTCGACAGCAAGGAAAAGGCTGCGATGGGCACCGACGACAGTGGTGAGGACGAGGATACCGAACTGCTTCCCAATCCCGCCTAGGCCATGTTCATTCTCGCTGAAAGCAAAGGGATGGTGACCGAGGTGCTGGAAATTTTCACTTCCGGCGGTTGGATCATGTTCATGCTTGGGAGTGTGGCATTCATTCTCTACGCGACGGCATTTGCCGCCTTCGCCTACGTAAATCGAGGCAACCTGACGGGGAATGATTCCCAGAAGTGGGCCAAGTGGATCGAGCAGCCGGATTCGGCCGAGGGTCGGATGGGCGAGGCTCTTCGATATGTTCTTCACGGCCCGAAGCTGACGATCAAAACGGTGCAGCGCCGCTTTGCTGAGGTAAGGCTGAACCTCTTGTCGGCGATCGACCGAAGACTTCTTGTGGTGAACACGCTGGTTGCTGCAGCTCCCCTGGCCGGGCTCCTGGGCACGGTCATGGGGATGCTGACCATGTTCAACGGGCTTGCCCAGGGCGGAGGCGCCGCCGCGATGGCCCGTGTGGCCGACGGGATGAAGGAGGCGCTGATCACGACCCAGACCGGGCTGACCATCGCGCTGCCCGGTCTATTCATTGCGCTGATCGTGAAAGGCAAGCGCGACCGCATTTCCGCTGCCTTGACGCAGCTCGAAAGCCAGATCCTCTGTGCGCGGTTTCAAAACGAAAGTTAACACCCAGGTCATCTCATTATGTTTGGAAGAAGTATCGGAGACGAAGCGGATGAAGAGGTTCACATCGACCTCTCACCGATGATCGATTGCATCTTTATCCTGCTGATCTTCTTCATCGTCACGACGGTATTTGTCGACGAGACCGGGGTGAAGGTGAACAAGCCGGACTCGGGAGGGGCGGCCAGCGCCCTCGACAGCAACAGCATCCTGTTGGCGGTTACGGCGGAAGATAAGGTTTTCTACTCCGGTGAAAGTATCGGGGTTCAAGGGGTCATCAGTAAGATCAAGCCGAGCCTTGTCGAGACGCCGGACATGCCGGTGATCATTCAAGGTGATAAAGAAGCCTCGCACGGCGTCGTGCAGCAGGTCCACGCCCAGGCGATCCTCGCCGGTGCTCAGAAGGAGCGCATCTCCGTTTCGCTGAAGTGAGTAAACCACGTCATGTCTACCGACCACCGCGCGGACGCTATTCCGGGATCTTCGCGATCATCGGTGGCGTCATCGCGACCTTGGCGGTGTTCATTGCGATTCCCCTTTCCCAGAAGCTCGCGGACATGACGAGTCCTCCGCCGATCGCCATGCCCGAGCCGGAGGCCGTGCCACCGCCGGAGCAGGAGCTCGTGGTAGAAGAACCACCACCTGAGGAGCCGGAGGAGGAGCCGCCCGAGCCACCTCCCGAGTCGGCCCCTGATCTCGAGATGGCCTCGTTGGATGTCGATCTGACTGTCGGCCCGGGTAGCGGGGTGTCGCTTGTGATTCCCACCTTTGCCATGGCTGGCGGCGATGACCCGTTCGGAAGTGGTGATCTTGAAACACCCCCTCAGCCGACCGTCAAATCCCAACCGGTCTATCCCAGCAGCCTGCTCAACAAGGGCATTGGCGGCAAGGTGGAGATCGCCTGTGTGATCGATGCGAGTGGCGCGGTGTCCGGGACCAAAGTGCGCAAGTCTTCGGGGAACAGCGCCCTTGACCAAGCGGCATTGAAGGCGGTGAGGAAGTGGAAATTCAAACCGGCCGTCCGCGGCGGCAAAAAAGTCAAGTCGACCTGCGTGGTACCATTCAATTTCGAAATCAAGCGATGAGAGCGATCAACTCCCAACATCCATGGCGTGCCATGGGTCCATTTCTTTCCGTGCTCCTGCTGGCGGCGACTTCGCTTTCCGCTATCGCCGAGAAAATCATTCCGCCACGCAATTTGTTCCGCGATCCGGAGTTCGTGCGCGACTTTGTGGGGAGCTATGGATTCCTCTCCGATATCGAACCGAAGGTTTCGCCGGCCGAGAGTCGCATGCTGGTGAAGATTCGTGAATTGTTCGAAGAAGGGAAGTTCAAGCAGGCGGAAATGGATCTGGTGCGTTTCATCAAGGACACCGAGGCCCCGACCGATCCTGAGCAGGAGCCCCAGGAAATCAGTGCCGCCATGGTGTTCGTGCTCGGTAACCTTTACTTCAGTGCGGATCGCAAAGAGGAGGCGCGTCGGGCCTTTCTGGAGGCGATCCGCCGCTTTCCGAACTTCCGTCGTGCCCACGTCAATCTCGGCTACCTTTACATTTCCGATGAGCAGTTCGACAAGGCGATGGCTCACTTCCAGCAAGCCGTTTCGCTGGGTGAAGGGAATCCCCGGGTCTTTGGTTTGCTTGGATACACCTATCTCTTGAAGGAGAAGCCACTGGCTGCTGAGAACGCCTATCGTCAGGCCTACCTGCTCGATCCGGACTCGCGCGACTGGAAACTGGGTCTCGCCCAAACTTTGATCCAGCAGGAGAAGATGGAGGAGGCAAGTGCGCTTCTCGGGACCTTGATCGAAGAGTATCCGGAAGATCGCGATCTCTGGTTGCAACAGACCAACGCGCTGCTGGCACAGGAAAAGAAGATGGAAGCCGCTGTCAATCTGGAGGTGTTGCGGATGAAGGGGCTGGCGACGGAGACCGAACTCACCCTGCTCGGCAATCTCTACATGGATCAGGAGGAGCCGCAGCTCGCGCTCTATGCCTACACCGCGGCGATGAACAAGGGTGAGAGCTTCAACATCGAACGGTCCCTCAAGGCGGCGAGAATTCTCAATGACTATGGTTATCCCGAAAAGGCCGAGGCTTTCGTGGTTCAGATCCGTGCAAAGGCTGGTAGCAGCCTGAGCGACGCGGATCTGACATCGCTTGAGCTGGTCGAGGCAAAGATCGCGCAATCGGCGGGTGATCTCGCCCGAGTTGGCGAGCTTCTTGAAGGTCTCGCTGAACGTGATCCGACCAATGGTGAAGTGCTGACCGAGTTAGGCAATTATTACGGCACTTTGGCCAAGACCGAGGAGAACGAGGATCGACGCGCTGAACTGATCGTCGATGCCAAGACCAATCTCCAGATTGCCGCCGGCATCGAGCAATCCGCCTACGCTGGAAACCTGGCGCTCGGGCAATTGCTCGTACGGGAAAGGCAGTATATCAAGGCGATGCCGGCGCTCGACAAGGCGGTCGAACTTAAGCCGAGTGACAGCCTCAAGAATTATGTCAGCCGGGTCCGGCGGGCGGCCGACCGCGAACAACAACGCCTTGAGCGCGAGGAAGCCGAGCGCGAGGCCAAGAAACAAGAAGACCAATCGGAATGATGAAAAGCATGAAACGATCACTGTTCATCGCCCCGTTGATGATGATTTCGCTGCCTCTCGCGGCGAATGACGCGCTCGATATCCTCGAGGGAAAGAAAGACATCAACGAGATCGAGCTGCCGCCATTACCTGAAGAAGAGGCGACCCAGCGGGGGGACCAGGTGACCTTTGTTCCTCCGGAGTGGGCGCCAAGTCCGCTCGACCCGATCTGGTCGCGGGCCGTGCTTTACGAAGACAACAGCAACCCCTGGGTGCAGCAGCTTGCGGTCATGGGTTTGTTCGAGGCCGGTGGTTCGTGGGGCACCGCCCAAGTGAATGGAGGCAGGGACGTCGATCTAAGTACCACCCGGACCCGTCGGGCGCGGCTGGGTGCACGCATGCGCGCATTTGGAAATACCGAGATTGAGGCGGTGGCTGAATTTGCCGGTGATGAGGAATACAAGCGGATCGTGGACTTGAAGGCGAAGACCCAGGTTCGGCCGAACTATTATTTGAGCTATGGCAAGATGCGTCCTCGTTTTGGAATCGAGCAATCGAAGGATCCGCAGCAGCTTCTCACGCCCGAGCGGACCCTGCTCGCCAACATGCTGAGCCCGGCCAGCACGCTCGGTGTGAGCTTGTCCCAGGAATGCGCGCCGTGGGACTGGAGCATCGGATGGTTTTCGAGCGATCAAGATCGCTACATCCCCGGAATCCAGGGAAGCGGCTTCCTTGCAGGAAGCCTGGCGTATGAAACGGGTGAGGCCTTGAGTGGTGGTGGCGCGATGCGCAGCCGCTGGCACCTTGATTACATCTACAACATGGATGGCGACAAGAGTCGCTCGATTCCCCGCTACAATGTGGCGGGTGATCGTTCGGCCAATGGCAATCAGGTGATCGCGAGGAATCCCTCTTTTCGTCATATGCTTTCCACCGGCATCCAGCTTGAAGGCGAGCTGTTCGCATTCGAAGGGGACTTCCAGCTGGCGAACGGCGACGTGAATGCCTGGGGATTGACCCTGACGCCGAGCTATTGGGCGGTTCCCGGTCTGTTGAAAGTGGTGGGCCGGTATCACTACGCTGATACCGATGAACCGTCGGCGCTGGTCGGCGGACTCGGCACGGGGAGTGATCCCTTCTTTGACAGCTCGCCGATCTTCGTCGGTGACGAGTTCCACTCCTTCTACCTGGGGGCCAACCTCCATCTCTATCAGGACAAGCTGGTGCTGCAGAACGGTCTCGAGTATTCCCTCATGAACGACGATGCCAATGGTTTCGAAACCGATGCCTGGGTCTGGCATGCTTCCGCCCTCCTGTCATTCTAACGATCCATTCGATGAAACGATATCTGATGATTCTAGTAGTTTCATGCCTTCCTCTGAAGGCGGTGGAACTGGACACGGTCGCGATCGGTCGCGACCTCAACGGCTGGCAGGCGGGTGATGTCGCCTGGTTTGGCACGGACGGCCTGAGTTTCCGTGCCTACAAACCCGGAATGCGTTCCTTGGAGAATGGCACAGTGGAAATCGTGATGAAGGTCGAGCAGGTCCAGAAGCGTGTGGCGGTCTATTCGGCGGATGTCCGGATGGTGGTTTCCGATGATGGTCTGGTGAGAATCGTGGAAATTGATGGCAAGGTGGACGGGGTCGAGTTCTTCGGTGGTGAAGTGCTACGACCCGAGCCGGCCACGGTCGGTAGTGAGGAGGAGGGTCAAGCGGTCGATGTGACTCCGGTAAACGCGGAGCAGGAAATGAAGCAGGAATCGGCTCAGTTGCTGGACTCGGCGATCGAGAAGGCCCGGAGCGGCAACAAGGTCGTCCTCCGTGATTTCAGCTCACGATATTTCACGACAAAGGCCGGCGAAACGGCAGCGCTGGCGAAAGCGACCGGCCTGGTGGTGAACAGTTTGTTTCGCCGGGTGCGGCCTTGAGCTGTGGGGAGGCTGGCGACTGAAAGTCGCCTCGCCCGGTGATGGCGCTCGTGGAGAGCGTCACTCCCTTTCGGAAAGTTATTCGGGGTTCTCGGCGAGCCACTTCTCGCGGGCGGCGAGGTTTTGCTTCATCGCGAGGATGGTCTCCCGTTCGTCGACTGCTTCGTTGAACTTCTGAATGATCGACCACTGGTCGTTGGCCACGTCGCCACGAGCGTTTTGGAACATCTGCAGAAGGTTGTCGGCCGTATTCTTGTCTGTTGGCTCACCACTTGGATCCGTTGAAGGCATGGTAAGCTGCATCAACTCATTCCGGCGGCTTTCAAGACGGGCATCGAGGCGCCCGAGCTCCTGCTCCTGGATCGACTTTTCCGCGGCGCTCATTCTCTGGTTCTTGATCGCTGCAGCGATTTGCATGCGCTGGTTTTCAAGGTCCGAGATGTTGGACTGGAGAGCCTTTCGGAGTTCGTCGATTTCAACCTTGGTGGCCGACTGCTGACGCTGGTTCTGCCTCCAGGCACTGCTGATTCGGCTATTCTCCTGATACCAGCCGTTATGGTAGGACTCACTGTCCGCCTCGTATTTATCAACGTCCTTTCCGGTGGGCATGGACTTGGCAAGTTCGACGATCTGATCGACGCGCTTTTGAATCCGCGCATCGACCAATCCCATCTCTTTGGTCAGGGCGTCCTCCCGGGCGGCATCGGCATTGGAATTGCCGTCCTGTGTGAGGCGGTTGTAGATTTTCCGACGTTCCGTGGCGTAGGATTGAATGGATTTACGCAGGCCTTCGATGACTTGGGATTTGAGTTGGGAAATTCGGGTCTTGGACGATTCGGAATCCTGCAAGCCCGTGAGGGAGGCGACGAATTTATCGATTCGCTTCTCAGTTCGTGCATCAAGGGTCCTGATGTCCGAAACAAGTTCGTTGAGGCGTTCTTCGCGCGCTTCGATGTTCTGCTTGAGCTGAACGACCGAGGCTTTCTTCTCCGCCAGGGTCATGGTGTCGGTGGCGGTTTGGGCGTTGAGAACCTGGAGGGCAAGTAGCGGGATGAGTGCAAGGGCTTTCATGGGAGGAGAAGTAGCATGAGGAGTAGGGCGAGGCAACCTTCGGCGAGTCGAAGCTAGTCATATCATTCTAAACCAGCGTTCCTTCGGTGACACCGAGTTTCTCGAGTGCCGTAACGTCTTCCAGCAGGCGGGTGGAGTCGCTTTCGCCACTGAGCAGGCGCTGGTAGGCGCGGATGGTGGATTCGGCGGTCGGCCGATCCTCGTCGAGGAGCTCGATGCGGAAGCGGGAGAGCCCCTTTTCTCGAAGGGCTTCGTAAAAACGGGCACCGGTCTGGGCGCGACCGTTGAAAAGGGTGTTGCGGCAGCCGACGTCGGCTTGGAGGCGGTGGAGTTGGCCGACGCGGTCGCGCAGGTGGACGACGTGTTTTTCGCAGGGGCGGCCGCAGTCCTTCCAGGTGGTGCCTTCGCTGAGGAAGGTACAGAAGACGCAGTGCTCCATATGAAACATCGGCATGTGCTGGTGGAGGGAAATCTCGAACCACTCGGGCGGGGCGAGGGTGAGGAGGTCGAGGACTTGGGAGATGTTGAGGTCGTAGGAGATCGTGAGCAGGTCGAGGGTGGCGTGCTTTTTGAGGAGGGCGGCGGTGATGGGGTTGGCGACGTTGAGGGAGAAGTCGCCGACTTTGATGAAATCGCTACGGTGTTTGTAGTATTCGAGGGCAGCGAGGTTGCGCAGGAGAAGTCCGTCGGGTTCGGCGCGTTCGATAAGTTTGAGATATCCCGTTTCGCCGGGCTTGAGGATGCGCGGGGTGGCCAAATGGATGGTCGGTGGTGGATTGGAGTTGTTGGATTTACTGGCGCGGACGAGGTCGACGGCGTCCTTGTAGCGGCGCGGGTCCTCGAAGTCGCAGTAGATGGTTTCAGCTTCGGAGCAGAGCGCGGCGGAGACCTGGTCGAGGGTGCGGCAGAGGATGGAGAGCGCCGCCTTTGGCGGAGTGCCGAGTGCCGGGTAGTCAGTGATCAGTGGCAGGAGATGGTGGTGGGTGGTGGAGGACGGAGTTGATGGAGAGGGCGAGAAGCCCACGCTCCCCTGCTGGAGGCGGTCCACGAGGTCGCGGCGGAGCTGGTTGAGGGCGGAGAGCGGGAAGTGGCAGTCGCCGATGAGTTGGTTGTCGAGCGAG
>NZ_JBATWY010000252.1:0-1582 GCF_049672945.1 Haloferula sp.
GTCATCGCGTTTGGCAATTCCACCGGCGACCAGCAGATGCTCGAATACACCAAGGCGGGCACCGGTGCGCGGCTCTCGATGATCCTCCTTCACGACGACGCCGAGCGCGAGTATGCCTACGGTCCGGCGCAGGGTCTGCCGGAAACGAAAGTCGGCACCTTCACTCAGGCGCTTTACGACCAGGCGACCAAGGACGGCTGGACGATCATCAGCATGAAGAACGACTGGAAAAAGGTCTTTGCCTTCGAAAGCCAATGACATAGCCAAGTTCATTGCCATAAAGCTGATTTCGCAGCGAGCGAAGATGGATCCGTGAAACGCAAGCCCCTTGAAACACCACCTGAAGACGAAGGAAGAGGTCACGGCGGATCAAATCGTGCAGAGGTGGACAAGCATCTCTCTATTTCCAGCAGAAGAGTCTTGGGCGTCCATGCCTTTGCACTGCTGCTCTCGCTGGTGCTGTTCTATTTTCATGTGGTCGTGATCTTCGATGTGATCGCTGAGATTCATCGTTCCAAGCCATGGATGCTGGAGCATCTCGGGGTAAGACATACGGGAAAGATCCTCCTGCTCGGCAGCTTTTTTGCGCTCCTGTTGGCACACCTTGCGGAGGCCGGAATCTGGGGGCTGTTCTTGTATCGAACACGGCTGCTGCCCCGGATAACCGATGGGATTTACTTCACTGCCACATCGATTACGACGCTGGGTTACGGCGACATTCTCTTGAAGTATCCCTGGAGGCATCTTGGAACCTTGATCGCCATCACGGGGGTACTGATGTTTGGTTGCTCGACAGCCTTCCTGTTCGTGGTGCTCCAGGAAGTCTGGCACCACTCCTAGCCACCATGACGCAGCGATTGATCTTGTTTGAGTTAGAAACGCCTCCTCCCGCCAGGTAGGACTGATCTCGAATCGATGCCCAAGCTTCCACATTTCATACCCTCTACCAACAAGCTCCTTCGGTGCGTTTTCGGGATAGGGAAGTTTGTTGCTCCGTTGAGCAAGAATGGCATTCTTGCCCCCGAACCGGGCGGCCCGAATCAGCGGCCTCCCGCCGCCTGTTTTGCTCGCATGACAGGGATTTGGGACTCGTAATTCTCTTCCACCCTGCTCGATTCTTCGCTCCCATGAATCCATCCGACAATCCACAGCCAGCTCCACGCACCCATGAGCGTCTTCGGCGCTGGATCGGCGCCAGCCTGACGCTGATGGCCCTGAGCGGTTGCGCGTCCTACGGTGTCATCCAGAACAAGCCAATTGCTGAAGCGTCTCGTGACCGTGCGCCCTATTCCCTGAAAACCAGGGCCAACAAAGATCGCTCCGACGGCGAAGTCCTCTTCATCCTCGCCTTCTCCGGTGGCGGCACGCGTGCCTCCGCCATGGCGTATGGCGTCCTTGAGGAGTTACGTGACACCAATGTCGTCATCAATGGTCGCCAGGAGCGCCTTCTTGACGAGGTGGACTTCATTTCATCGGTATCCGGGGGAAGCTTCACCGCGGCCTACTATGGATTGTATGGTGAAAAGTTGTTCACTGATTTCGAAGATGAATTCCTGCGGGCGAACGTTCAGGGGAAGCTGAC
>NZ_JBATWY010000253.1:0-6801 GCF_049672945.1 Haloferula sp.
CAAAGTCATCGAATACCAGAGCGTGCACTCCTTCCTAACAGGAGTGCGCGGCGTCTTCGCCCCCCTGATCGCCTTTACCGCCGCCAACTACCTGGGCCCCGCCTGGGTCGCCTGGGCATCCGCCATCCTGATCCTCGCCGCCACCCTCATGACCTGGCCCGAGCTGAAAGCAGAGGCCCTGAAAAAGCCGAACTACCATCCACCAAACCTCTAAGCTCGTCGCGGCCATACCGCGACCTCGTCTGGCCCTGCACCGGTGGCCAGCAGCTCGCGTGATCACCAGCTTCTGGGGTCGGTCCTCTTCTGGGGTCGGCTCTGGGGTCGGTCCTTGAATTTGGCTCTGGGGTCGGTCCTTTTGGCTCTGGGGTCGGTCCTTGAATTTTGCATTTGATTCTGTAGTCCGGGTCAAAGCCTACGGCGAAATGCAAAATGAAAGGACTGACCCCTTTGACTAAGCTCGTCGCTGCCATACCGCGACCTCGCCTGACCCGGCCCAGATGGCCCGGAGCTGTCCCAGCGCCGCCCTTGGCCCGCTGGGAGAAAGGCTGTTTGCCCTTGCGTATGTTGCAAATTGTTGAACAAAACCCTGACGAACCACCTCCAGAGGTGTAGCATTCAGCTATGAAGTTCATGATTACACTCGATCGGGATGAGGACGGTGTCTGGGTCGCTGAATGTCCGTCCATCCCTGGATGCATCAGCCAAGGAGCCGACCGCGAGGAGGCCGAGGCAAACATCCGCGAGGCGATCATTGCCTGTCTGGAAGTGCGTGCCGAGCGCGGCATGCCGCTGACTATCGAAACCCGGAGCGTGGAGGTGCCCGTCGCAGTCTGATGGCCGGAGCGCTACCGATCCTCAGCGGCAAGAAGATCCGCAAGGCTTTCGAGAAGGACGGCTGGGAATTTGCCCGTCAGCGCGGCAGCCACATGATCCTCGTGAAGGGCGGAACCATTGCGAGTCTGTCCGTTCCCGATCACAAGGAGGTCGCCCGCGGCACCCTACGCGGTCTGATCCGAGCCGCCGGATTGACGGTGGACGAGTTCCTCACCCTCCTGGCTTGATACTTTCTTTGACGGACTGACCTACTACCCTTCGCACTACGCGAAATGGGTCCGCTATCCAACCGTGGCGGATTTTGTAGCGGCGCGGATCCTGACAACCCATTGACTGTATCCACCGCAACTACCTAAAGGATTGCAAGATTTATCACCTGACACTTTATTTCTGACACTTTATTTCTTAAGGATGATCCAAGGCAAGCTGTCAACATCCACGATCAGCATCCTGAACTCGTTGGGGAACTCAGCGCGACTCTCGCCGAATGGCGAAAGAAGATTCCGTCCACCAAGCCCCTCGGCTGGATCAACCTCAAGCAGTGGTCTCTCTCCATAGGTATAGGTGCGGTTGGTAAGTGGTGCTTGAGGTTTTCCATGGGAAGGCGAGAGTCGGGCCGGAATGATCCGTGCTGCATTACTAATCCTGCCTTGCTGGGCAATCGGTGTCTCTTCGGGCGAGGAGATCGAGCGCTTGGATTTCGGGCGGCATATTCAGCCGATTCTTTCGGACAAGTGCTACACCTGCCACGGGCCCGATGAAGGAACGCGAGAAGCCGATCTGCGTCTGGATCAGCGCGATTCGGTCACGGCGGGTGGGAAGATCGCGGCGATCGTCGCGGGTGATCCCGAGGCGAGCGAGTTGATCGAGCGGATCTACACTTCGGATGCCGATGAATTGATGCCTCCTCCCAAGGTGAAGAAGCCGCTGACCGAAGTGGAAAAGGAACTACTGGTTCGCTGGATCAAGGAAGGGGCCGAGTATTCAGCACACTGGAGTTTTGAACCGATCCGGAACCCGACTCCACCCACGCTTGCATCGCAGGAGTCAGTGGTAAATCCGATCGATCACTTCGTTCGAGCCCAGCTTGAGAAGAACGAGATCCAGCCAGCTTCGGAAGGCAGTCGAGAAATGTATCTGCGACGGGTCAGCTTGGATTTGACCGGCTTGCCACCTACGGTTGAGGAACTCGATGCGTTTCTCTCGGATACCTCGCCGAACGCGTATGAGAAGGTCGTGGATCGATTGTTGGCGAGTGATGATCATGCCGAGCGGATGGCTGCGGTCTGGTTGGACAACGCCCGCTATGCGGACAGCAATGGCTACCAGTTCGACAACGCGCGGACGATGTGGCCATGGCGCGATTGGGTGATCCGGGCTTTCAAAGCGAACATGCCTTATGATCAGTTTGTTAGGGATCAGTTGGCGGGTGATCTATTGGAAGCTCCGACGCAGGATCAGTTGATTGCGACGGGATTCAATCGCAACCATGGCTACTCCATCGAGGGTGGGATTCTTGATGAAGAATATCGGGTCACGTATGCGAACGACAAGACGGCCACATCAGGCACGCTCTTCCTCGCGCTGACCATGGATTGTACGCGTTGCCACGATCACAAGTATGATCCGCTCTCGATGAAGGACTACTACTCGTTCTTCGCTTTCTTTAACACCAGCGCCGAGGTGGGAGCGCCGGGCGAGAAGGGGAGGAAGGAGAAGGCTGCTGCACCTTTCGTGGACTACGAGTCGGAACACGGGAAGGTCCGGGCGATGGTCATGAAGGAGCAGCCCCGGCAGAGTTTTATTCTCAATCAGGGTCTGTTTGATCAGCCGGGGGAGAAAGTCGATCCGGAGACTCCCGAGGTGCTGCCTGGATTCGAGGGCTATGCGCCGAACCGCCTCGGCCTGTCCCAGTGGCTTGTCGCCGACGACAACCCTTTGTTTGCCCGAGTGACGGTGAACCGCATCTGGTACCAATTCTTCGGCATGGGCTTGGTGAAGACCGTGGATAACTTCGGGCTTCAGGGTGAAGCGCCGAGCCATCCGGAGTTGCTCGATTGGCTCGCTTCAGATTTCCGAGATCAGGGATGGGATCTACGTCGATTGATCCGGCAGGTGGTGCTGTCCGCGACCTATCGACAGGATTCGAAACAGAGACCGGAGTTGGATGATCCGGAGAATCGTCTGCTTGCCCGTGGCCCGAGCTTTCGATTGCCTGCGGAAACAATCCGCGACCAGGCGCTTGCGGTGAGTGGGTTGCTGACGCAGCAGGTTGGTGGCCCTAGCGTAAGGCCGTATCAACCTGAGGGAATTTGGGAGGACTTGAATGCTCCCCCAAGTCATCGTGAAACCTACACCCCTTCGAAGGGAAAGGACCTCTACCGCAAGAGCATGTATTCCTACTGGCGCAGGGCGGCGATGAATCCTGGGATGGTGGTCTTCGATGCGCCTAACCGCGATGTCTGCACCGTCGAGCGGCCGGTCACGAACACGCCGCTTCAGGCGCTCGCGCTCATGCATGCGCCGACCTATGTGGAGTCCGCTCGCAAACTGGCTGAGCGGGTCGCTCTTGAGGTTGAGGGTGATTCAACAGCACAGATCGAGGGTGCAGTGCGCCGGGTGCTGGCACGCTCAGCGAGTGCCAAGGAAGTCGACCTGTTGAGTGGTCTCTACAAGGGCCGCTTGGCTCATTACCAAGCTGATCCCGAAGCGGCCAAGAGTCTCCTCGAGGTCGGTGAATCGGGGGTGGCCGATGGAGTGGATGTCGCCCACCTCGCGGCCATGTCCGACGTCTGCCTCGCCGTATTCAATCTCAGTGAAACCGTGACCCGCAAGTGATGCCATGAACGAAATTGAATCGACGATCGATCGCATCAGTCGCCGACGGATGCTTCAACTTGGAGCTGCAGGCCTCGGTGGTATGGCGATGGCGGATCTGGAAGCGGCTCGGGTGAATCCAGAAAGGCACGCGCATCACGCACCCCGCGCGAAGCGAGTCATCTATCTGTTTCAATCGGGTGGGCCGTCCCAGGTCGACTTGTTTGATCACAAGCCCGAGTTGGTGAAACATCAGGGCAAGGACATCTTCGAACTCGTCAAGCAGGACGGCCGCCTCACGGGGTTCACCAATAAGCACAAAATCCACCCGGTTGTCGGAACTCGCTATCATTTTGCCCGCCATGGGCAAAATGGTGCATGGATGAGCGAGTTGCTTCCTCACCTTGCCGGGATCACGGATGAATACTGTACGATCCGCAGCACGAGCACGTCGCCGGTGAATCACGACCCGGCGATGACGTTCATGCAGACCGGGCACAATCTTCCGGGTCGTCCGTCCTTCGGTTCATGGCTCAGCTACGGACTGGGCAGCATGAACCGGAATCTTCCGGAGTTCGTGGTGATGGTCTCGAAGGGCGACCTCGGCAACATGCAGCCCTTGAACAACCGCTTGTGGGGCAGCGGGTTTCTTTCGGGTAAGCATGCGGGAGTGCGCTTTCGTTCCGGTACAGAACCGGTTCTTTATCTGAATGACCCGGCGAAGAAGTCGATGAGGGATCGCCGGCAGATTCTTGATGTGGTCAATCAGCTGAATGAAGAGGAGTTGGCTCGTAGCGGCGACCCAGCGGTCGCGACGCGGATCGCCCAGTATGAAATGGCTTTCCGGATGCAGAGTTCCGTGCCGGGGCTGGCGGACCTATCCGATGAGCCCGAGTCCACCTACAAGCTCTACGGTGAAGATGCCAGGAAGCCCGGAACCTTCGCCTTCAATTGCCTGATGGCGCGGCGACTCGCCGAACGTGACGTGCGGTTCATTCAGCTCTATCACTCCGGCTGGGACCACCATTTCAACCTGCCGGATCATTTGCCGAAGCGCTGCAAAGAGACCGATCGCGCGAGTGCCGCGCTGATTCTCGATTTGAAGCAGCGAGGCCTGCTCGAAGATACGATCGTGGTATGGGGTGGAGAGTTCGGGCGGACGACCTTCAGTCAGGACGGCAAGGTGAAGGAATCCTATGGCCGGGACCACCACGCCAACTGTTTTACCACGCTGGTAGCGGGCGGCGGCTTCAAGCCTGGGCTGATCCACGGTGAGACGGATGACTTTTGCTACTCAGTGCTCAAGGACGAGGTGACGGTCCACGATCTGCATGCGACCCTGATGCATCAACTCGGCATCGACCACGAGCGGCTGACCTTTAGGCATCAGGGCCGGGATTATCGACTGACAGATGTCCACGGTCATGTCGTAAAGGAATTACTCGCCTGATGGGGAGGTCGCGGAGTTCAATGCCGCTGGCCAGTCACAGGCCTATCCCATCATGAGAAATACAGAGAAACGCTTTTTTGCCGGAATTCTCGGCTTGGCCTTGTCGATCGTTGCCGCACAGGCCGCACCCAGGCCAAACATCATCGTCATCATGTCGGACGACATGGGTTATTCGGATCTTGGTTGCTATGGCAGCGAGATCGCCACGCCGACCCTTGACCGGCTCGCGGAGGGCGGATTGCGCTACACGCAGTTTTACAACACCGGTCGCTGCTGTCCCACTCGTGCGTCTCTTCTCACCGGACTCTACGCTCACCAAGCGGGAATCGGTCAGATGACCGGCGATGGCGGGCAGCCGGGATACACAGGCGATCTCGGAAAGGATGCGGTGACCATGGCGGAGGTTCTCAAGACGGCCGGCTATAAGACCTACATGACTGGCAAGTGGCACGTGACCAAGCAGCTGAAGCCAAATGGTGATAAGTCTAACTGGCCGATGCAGCGTGGCTTTGATCGCTTTTACGGGACGATCATTGGAGCAGGTAGTCTGTTTGATCCGTGGACCCTGACCAAAGGCGAACAAGCGATCACACCTGACAACGATGAGGAGTATCAGCCCGAGCAGTATTACTACACCGCTGCGATCAGCGATTATGCCTCCCGATATGTGAAGGAGCATGCTGCCGACTCGAAGGAGGATCCGTTCTTTCTCTATGTGGCGTACACGGCGGCGCACTGGCCGATGCATGCGCTCGATCGGGACATCGCGAAGTACAAGGGCAAGTACGACGAAGGTTATGAGGTGATTCGGCAGGCTCGCTACGAGCAGATGAAGAAACTTGGCGTGATCGAGGATTGGCAGCTCAGTCCTGCGCCCCAGAGCTGGAAGGATTTTCCCGATGAGAAAAAGGCATGGGAACTCCGCTGCATGGAAGTCTATGCCGCAATGGTCGACAGCATGGATCAGGGGATCGGGCGAATCGTGAAGTCGCTCGAGGAAACCGGTCAGCTTGAAAACACGCTGATCCTGTTTCTTCAGGACAATGGCGGATGCTCGGAGAACATGGGTCGTCGTCCCCGCAAGGACGCGAAGGAGGGAGTCAAGCCGATGGGTAAGGATGAGCTGCAAACCGCCATGATTCCGGCACGCAGTCGGGCAGGGCTGCCTGTGTTGACCGGGCCTGAGGTGATGCCCGGACCTTCTGAGACGTACATCGGATATGGCCAGAACTGGGCCAATGTCTCTAACACACCCTTCTGGGAGTATAAGTCGAAGAACCACGAAGGCGGAATTGCCACTCCCTTGATCGCCCATTGGCCGAAAGGAATTCAGGCGAAGAATGAGCTGCGAAAGAGACCCGGCCACCTGATCGACATCATGGCGACCTGCGTGGAGTTGTCGGGCGCGGACTACCCGAAGGAGTTCGGGGGCCAAAAGATTCAGCCCTTGGAGGGCAAGAGTCTGTTGGCGAGTTTTTCGAAGGATGAGAATCCCGATCGGGTGTTGCTCTTCGAGCACTTTGGCCGGGCGGCCATCCGGAAAGGCAAGTGGAAGGTGGCGAGGCTTGGCTACAATAGAGCCCGTCCCACAATCGGATGATTTGAGCACAAGGATCTACGGGTCTTCCTGAATCTGGTGGATGAGCTTCGAAATGAGGGCGGATCACATCTTTCTTGAGCGATTTTCTCGGTCTGGGATG
>NZ_JBATWY010000254.1:0-50490 GCF_049672945.1 Haloferula sp.
AAGCTGCTTTTCAAATCGGAGGAATGATTTGTGAGGCATTTCGACTCGGTCGGCTTAATGGTAATTTCCCCACATTCACCATTCGAGCGGCTTTCGCCGCTGCTGTCCGTTGGGATCAGAGAAGAAAATACAAGCGCAACGATTTCCACGATTTTGGGCATGCGGCTGCGGCACTTCCTTACTTCGATATTTTTGCGACAGAAAGATCCCTCCGCCATCTTCTCGTCACCGATCTGAAGTTTGATGCCCGGTTCGACACCGCCATCGAATTCGAGCCAGAAGCGATTTTGGAACGACTGTCTGCAATATGATGCTTTCATGGCCGTAAAACCTCACGAGGTATCTCGTCGCACTTTGCGTTCTTTTCCCATTCTTAAAGGACGCCCTTTCCACCCTTTGCCATCGGTCAATGGGTAACGTGCATGGTCTTTTACTTTTTGGTGATCGCGATGGCGAGGTCGCTGTGCATCTTGAAGTGCGTGAGGGCCTCCTCGATGTTCTTGCTGTCCGCGATTGCCAAGGCAGGCTTCGCCACGCTCTTTGGTGGCATTTCTGGATAGCTTTTGAGGTCTTCTCTTCGGCAAATTCCGGTTTGTCCTCCGGTGTGGGTTGGTGATTCAGGGACGACGTCCTTTCCCTTTTGTTCCGATGTGTATGGCGAAATCATCGAGGCAGGTAGGTTCGAATTTGAGCAGCCATCCCACACGACGGTGAGGGAGATCTCCTGACGAGGCATGTCGCCGGATAGAACGTGGACTAATGCCGAGATACTCGGCGGCTTCCCCAACGCTCAATAACCCGAGCGAGGGACGGTTGGATTGTGTAGATGTTTTCAATTTATCAAGATGCAGACCAATGGTTGGGGAGTCGTTGAGCGGGGTTGCATTCCGCGCAGCGATCCCGCCCTGGCTTGCTCCTGGTCCCTTTTATCACCGACGGCCAAGTCGGGAGGGCGTAGCATCTTGCTATCCAGTTACACAATTTCACGTGGCCAAAACAACGGCAGCAGTGATAGGTCACGATGCCAACAACACTTCAGTTGCGGCATGGGAGACAAGTATTTCAAAAATATTGGAAGCGCAATAAGAAAATTAAATTATTTTAATAATAAGAAGATGTTTAACTAAATATAATCTCGTTAGCCGGATACCTATGCTGTTCGGCCTCGGTTGGAGTGTGATTAGTATTTATATAGTCTTTTCAGACGATCTAAACCGAATTGCCATTTCTTAAGTCGCGTTGACGGCGTCAATTAGCATCGAAAGCCCGATGCGTGCCGATAGAATGTCTCAAAGTATCGACTTCTATTGGTACTAAATGTTCGGGGTTGAATCCATACTTCAAATGGCGAAAACATTGTTGAAAATGTATGCCTTTTTAGACACTGGAATTGATAGTGCCCTGTCCTAAAATTCGCGATGACTAGGACTCGTTCATCAGCGCTCGAATCCCTCCTTTAGAAGACTTGAATGATTGACTATCTGACTCTTTCAAAGAGCCAGCCGATCTGGCGGAGAGCCATTTATCTTTATCTGTGTTTTTTGGTATTTTTGCCTTTCAAAACAACATCTGGAGTAAGCGCCCAATACTGCTCTGCCTCATCGGCCGTGCGCTCGCCGTTCAGGTAGTATTGCCTGATCGTCGATTCGCTGTTTCCCATTTCGAGGGCAACCTTGCCGACATTGTCTAATTTCAAGACGCGATAAGTCCCATACGAATGCCGTAGCAAATCATCCTCAATGGATGGTAGATGCTCGGGGTAGAGACGTCGCTTCCATCGGCGAAACCGTTGATAAAACGCAAACCCATCTACCACTGGTCCCGACGGCGTCCCATCCTCGCGTTCGAGGATGTAATCAATCCAAGCGGCGAGGGTGCTGTTGATTGGAACCGGTCGTGCTCGTTTGACTTTTCCAAGCCGCTTTTCCTTAACTAGGTGCTTACGCCCTATGGCTTTCCAATCAAAATACAGCCAGCCACCATCAGGTTGTTCCGTCACAAATTCGTGGGGGCGGAGACCTGCGAATAGTGAAATAGTCACATAGGATAGAACCTCGCGATCATAGTTGGTGACTGCGATTCGTAATAATTCGGCAGCATCCTTAGGTGACATCGTGTTGACCGCGCGTTCTCCGGGGGTTGGTTTGGATATTCTTTTACATGGGTTTTCGGTAAGCAGGTCGTGTAGTAAGCACCACGTTCCAAAGGCGGAAATCACTAGCCAAACATTACGCGCTGATGCTGGAGTAGTCCGTTCTGATTCGTCTGCAATGAATCCGCGCAACACGGACACCTCTGCGGCTTCGAATACAGTGATCTCTGGATCTGGCTGGGCTCTTAGCCACAACCGAAGTCGATAGACACGTTCATTGATCGTCGCTGATGCTAATTTCCGGACTCCGCAATCGGCGACAAAACTATCGATTGCATCAGCAAGGGGCAAAGAAGCGGCTTGAGCAGAGTAATATGGCAACCAGAAGTCCACTGCGTCCGTCACTTTGGTTCCAGCAGCCTCACAACGTGCATGGAGCGCCAGCAGTTCCGCTACCAATGCTGGAGGCGCGTCTGCCAGCTCTTTCCCGCGCCTGAGCCGCGTCATCTTGTGCTCTCTGATCACGGAATCTATCGCAAGGCGAGTTTTCCGTTGAACGTATTTGTTACCGCCAAGGTGAACACGGTAGCTGCCGTCTGGAGTGCGGCTGACAGAGTAAGAAAGTGGCTTGGCCATAAATCACTCAAGCATAAATCCAATAGGTTGCCAATAGGAAAGTCCTGAAGAGACTATGAAATATAGGGAAAGAACGGTTTGCAAAACCGACATTCGGGGGTTCGATTCCCCCCTCCGCCTCCAGCTCTAAATCCCTTGTTTTAAGGGGTTTTTGATTCCGGTGAAGAAAAAGTGTGCATGAAAGTGTGCATGGTCTTCGATGGAGTCGAGTAAGGTCAGTGGCGTTCGATTTGATCCACGAGTGTCATGCAAACCGAGTCGTGTTCCCCATTTCGGGTCGCCCGGCAATGGTGGATGCTCCGTGGAAGCCGGACTCAATCCAGATGACAAATCGCCACACCGTCACCGCTGGTCCCCCCCCAATCACCGTTGTCGCCCCGAGTACTGCCGATTCTCCCCAACATTCCAAATCGATTCCTAAGGGCATGTCATCATTTTGGGGACTAGTGCCAATCTTGATTCTGCGATGTTCTCAATAAGGCTCAGGTGGGACTTCGCTTGAACGGCGAGGGTACTTGTCGAAATACGGCCATGTTCTTCGATCGATGATCCTGCGTGGCTCTCCCTGTTTTCGGGAAGGGTGCGAGGCGGGCATCCGGAAAACCAGCCAGGCTCTCCCAAATCAGGCCGCTTTCCTTAGCTAAACCCATGACACAAAACCCCGCTTCATCAGGCACCAAGTTCGCCTTCTCGGCAGTCACCACCCTTTTCTTCATGTGGGGCTTCATCACCTGCATGAATGACCTGCTGATTCCGAAGTTCAAGACGGACTTCGATCTCAACCAGTTCCAGGCGAACACCGTGCAGTTCGCCTTTTTTGGCGCCTATTTCCTCGTCTCCCTGCTCTACTTCCTGATCTCCGCCTCAAAAGGCGATCCAATCAACAAGATCGGCTACCAGAATGGTTTGGTCCTCGGTCTGGTCATCGCCGGCATCGGCTGCTTCATGTTCTACCCGGCAGCGCAGATCTATCAGTTTTGGCTGTTCCTCGCCGCTCTCGGAGTTCTCGGTGCCGGAGTCACCATCATTCAAATCGCCGCCAATCCCTACGTGACCATTCTCGGTCCGGAGCGCAGCGGCTCGTCTCGCCTGAATCTCGCGCAGGGCTTCTGTTCCCTCGGCTACGTGATCGCTCCATTCATCGGCGGGATCCTCATTTTCGGCTCGGAAGTCTTCGAAGGCACCCCGGTCGAGCCAGCCGTCGCGACCGAGACCATCGGCCTGGTCGAGACGCTTGTCACCGAAACCGAAAAAACCACCCTGACGGGCGAGGATGCCACCAAGGCGCTCGAAAAGACCAAAGCCGTCCTCACTGATGCCAAGGCGAAAGGCCTCGACATGCCCATGGCCAACGAACTGCGGGAACTCTCGATGACACTTGTCGAAGCCCAGCAGGAGGCAGGGCTGGCCACACCTCTCGCTGAAGAATCCCAAAGCAAAGCCAACGAGATCATCCGTGGCCTCCAGTTGGCGGAACTGGATTCCCTGAAAGCACCCTATCTCGGACTCGGTGCCGCCTTCCTCATCATCGCGGCGGTCTTCAAAATGATCTCCCTGCCATCCTTCACCCAAGAGGGAAAAATCGAGCCGGGGATCACCGCCTTCAAACACAAGCACTTCGTCTGGGGATGGCTCGCGATCTTCTTCTATGTCGGCAGTGAGGTCACCATCGGCAGCATCCTCGTCAACTACCTGGGAGATCCTTCAGTTGCCAACCTTCCCGAAAACGAAGCCGACAAATACCTTTCGTTCTGCTGGGGCGGACTGATGATTGGCCGCCTGATGGGAGCCATCTCACTGGGCGACATGAAGGAGTCCAAGAAACTTCCCTACATGATCCTCGCGGCCGTCATCTCCACCGGAATCATCTACACCTGCGCCACCTTCAAACAACTCCTCACCGTTGGCGAACACATCAATCCGATGGACATCCTTCCCTTCATCGGACTGATCGCCCTGAGCTTCATCTTCTTCAAACTCGGCAAATCCAGCGCCGGCAGAATGGTCGGACTCTTCGCCCTCGTCGCCGCCGCCCTGACGGTTTTCTCGATGAGCACCAGCGGCAGTTACGCACTGTGGTCGATCCTCGGCATCGGGCTTTTCAACTCCATTATGTGGTCAAACATCTTCAGCCTTTCGATCAAGGGACTCGGCAAGGATACGAGCCAGGGCAGCTCCCTGCTGGTGATGATGATCGTCGGTGGCGCCCTCATGCCGCTCGCTCAAGGATGGCTGACCGACAGCTATGGCATCCGCGCCTCACTCGGCATCGTGCTTCTCGGATATGTCTACCTCGTCTGGTATGGCTTCTTCGCTCCAAAGGCAATGGACACCGAAGAGGACATCACTCCGGTCGCAGCAGGTCATTGATTCACCATTCACATCTGCCACATGAAGTCCGAAGAAGACCCACGCACCGTCATGACGCTCGATGCTGGCGGTACGAACTTCAAGTTCTCCGCCGTTAGGGGCAACCAACTCGCCATCGAGCCTTTCTCTGTTCTCTCGAACGCCCACGATCTCGAGACCTGCCTCACCACCCTCATCAACGGCTTCAAAGAGGTCCGTGATTCCCTAACAGAGCCACCAGCTGCCATCAGTTTCGCCTTTCCGGGTCCATGCGACTACTCCCGCGGCATCATCGGAGACCTCCACAACCTGCCCTGCTTCCGAGGGGGCGTCGCGCTTGGACCAATGCTCGAGGAAATCTTCGGCATTCCCACCTTCATCAACAACGACGGCGACCTCTTCGTCTACGGTGAGGCCATCGCCGGATTACTCCCTCACGTCAACGTCCTGTTAGAACGCTCCGGCAGCCCCAAGCGCTACAAGAACCTCTTTGGCGTGACGCTCGGCACCGGCTTCGGTGGTGGCATCACCCGTGACGGACAACTTTTCAGCGGCGACAACATCTGCGCCGCCGAAGTCTGGATCCTCAGCAACAAACTCGATCCCGGCATGCCCGCCGAGGAGGGGGGCTGCATCCGTGCCGTGCAGAAAGCTTATGCCGAGAAAGCGGGAATACCTTTTGGAGAAGCTCCCGAGCCGAAGGACATCTTCGAAATCGGAAATGGAAACCACCCCGGGAACCAACAGGCCGCCATCGCAGCATTCGATCGCCTCGGTGAAGTTGTTGGGGATGCCATGGCCAATGCTCTCAGCCTCGTCGACGGCCTTGCGGTCATTGGAGGAGGCGTTTCAGGCGCGTGGCCCCTGTTTCTTCCCTCGATCATCGACGAGTTGAACAGCGACTTTCACAAGCCCACCGGAGAACCGGTTCGGCGTCTCACCCAGCAGGCCTTCAATCTTGAGGACTTGGCGCAGCTCGAAACCTTCCTCAAAGGCGACACCCGGGAAATCACCATCCCCGGCACCGACCGCACACTCCAATACGATCCCATGCCACGCATCGGCGTCGGCATGTCCCGCCTCGGCACCAGCGAAGCCGTCGCCATCGGTGCCTACGCCTTCGCCCTCAACCAACTCAACACTCTCTAACATGTTTCGTTCTATCCTTCTTTCCCTACTCACCCTCGGTACCGCCGCTGTTTCTGCACTGCTTCTGTTGGCATCTTCGCTCCACGCTGCGGACCCGGCCAGGCCAAACATCCTGTTCATCTGCACGGACGACCAATCCTACGATGCCCTTTCACATGTACAAAAGGAACAGGGTGAAGAGGGGCGCTTCCCCTGGCTGCAAACACCGAACCTCGATCATCTCGCCGCCCAGGGCGTGCGCTTCCGTAATGCCTTTGTGAACAATTCCCTTTGCTCTCCCAGTCGTGCGGTCAATCTAACCGGGCGCTTCAATCATGATCCCGGCAACAGTATCGCCTCGAATTTCCGGCCATTTCCGCTTCGCAATGTCACCCATGCCACGCTGATGCGGGATGCGGGCTACACCACCGCCTACGTCGGCAAGTGGCACATGGGCAGCCAGCGCGAGCGCCCGGGTTTCGACTATCATGCCACCTATGTCGGCCATGGTCGTTATGATAACTGCCGGTTCATCGTCGATGGCAAGGATGTCCCCACCAAGGGTTGGGTGGACGACGTCGCCACCGACTACGCCATCGAGTTCATCAAGAAACAAAAGACCTCGAACAAGCCCTGGTCGCTCATTCTCGGTTTCAAGACGCCGCACCAGCCGTGGGAACCACCGGCCCGCGCGAAGGACTTGTACGAGGGCGAACTGGCCCGCACGGTGCCGAACGTCAACACCCCGCCGATCTATTGGCCCAATCCAGCGCGGGCGAAGAAGCCGGTGCCGCCCACCATGCCGACGAATCTTGACTACTTCCGCTGCGTCAACGCGATGGATGATTGTGTCGGCCGTCTGCTGAAGGCGCTCGATCAATCCGGATTCGCTTCGAATACGCTCGTGATCTTCACCTCCGACAACGGCTTCTATCTCGGCGCGCACGCCACCGGCGACAAGCGCAGCGCCTACGAAGAGAGCCTGCGGGTGCCATTTCTCGTGCGCTATCCGGCACTGGGCGAAAAAGCCAGCGGCCGCGTCGTCGATGAAATGGTCCTCAATCTCGACCTTGCTAGATCGTTGTTAGACTTCGCCGGGGTTCCGGCTCCCGAGGAAATGAAGGGTCAGAGTTGGCGTCCTTTACTGACAGGAGAAAAGGTCTCATGGCGGCAGAGCTGGTTTTACGAATACTTCACCGAAAAGCAGAAAGGTACCCGCGTGCCCGACATCACCGCCGTGCGCACCAAGGATGCCAAGCTGGTCAAATATCCCGGTTTCCCAGCTTGGACCGAGTTGTTTGACCTGAAAGCGGATCCCTACGAAATCCGCAATCTGATCAACGATCCCGCCGCCGCGCTGCTCAAGGAGAAGATGCTCGCGGAGCATGACCGCTTGTCGAGGGAGGTCGACTACCAGGTACCCGACTTCGTGGACCGCCCGCCCGACTGGGGCAAGCCGGGCAGCCTCGCAGGTGAGCTCTCCGATCCATGAAACGATTTTTTCCATACTCCGTCCTGCTCATGTTCGCCGGCGTCGGCCTCGCTGCGGAAACTCCGGACCGGGCACCAAACGTCATTGTTATTTTCACCGACGACCATGGGTGGGCTGATGCCGGGTGCTACGGATCGAAGGATATCGAGACGCCGAACATCGATGCATTGGCGAAGCGTGGGGTGCGGTTCACCCAGTTTTGCGCAGCGGCTCCGGTCTGCTCGCCCTCACGCGCCGGCTTGCTGACCGGTCGTTTCCCGCCGCGTGCCGGGATGCCTGGAAACGCTCCGTCCACTCTCGGAGAACCGGGCATGCCGCCGGGTGAAGTGACGATCGCGGAAACGCTCAAGCAGGCCGGCTATGCGACCGGACACATCGGCAAATGGCACCTCGGTTTCACGCCGGAGACGATGCCGCTTGGGCAGGGATTCGACTACTCGTTCGGCCACATGGGTGGCTGCATCGACAACTTCTCACACTTCTTCTACTGGAACGGCCCGAACCGCCACGACCTGTGGCGCAACGGTAAGGCAGTCCAAATGCCAGGCCGGTATTTCCCCGACCTGATGGTGGAGGAGGCGGGGCAATTCATGGAGAAAAACAAGGATCGTCCGTTCTTCATCTACTTCGCGCCGAGTGTGCCCCACTACCCGTATCAAGGCACCCCGGAGTGGCTGGAGCGCTACAAGGATTTGCCTTACCCACGCAATCTCTACGCGGCGTTCCTGAGCACGATCGATGAGCGCATCGGGCACTTGTTAGAGCGCATGGATGCGCTGGGTCTCCGCGAGGATACGATCGTCATTTTTCAATCCGATCACGGCTACTCCACCGAGGATCGCGCGCACTTCGGCGGCGGCAGCTCGGGGCCGTTTCGTGGGGCGAAGTTCTCACTCTTCGAAGGCGGCTTCCGCGTGCCGGCGATCATCAGTTGGCCGGGCAAACTGCCGCAAGGCGAGGTGCGCGATCAACTCGCCCATGGCTGCGACTGGCTGCCGACCATCGCCGAACTCACCGGTGCGGAAATTCTAAATCCCGACATTGATGGCAAGAGCCTGCTGCCCGTCATCCAATCCGCCGATACACCCTCGCCGCATGACGTGCTGCACTGGGTCCATGGCAATAGCTGGGCGGTGCGCGAGGGCGATTGGAAAATCATCATCAACCCCCTCGAAACGGGAGGCAAAAAGCCCCGGGCCAAGGTGGAAAGTCCATGGTTGTCGAATCTCGCGCTCGATCAAGGTGAGCAAAAGAACTTCGCGGAGGAGTATCCCGATATCGTTAGAAAACTTACCGCGCTCCATCAGTCGTGGGTCAAATCGATCCCGAAATAGACCGTCAGGAATCCTCAATCCATCCTCGAATGAAAACCTTTCTCTACATCGCCTTCGCCCTGCTCGCCTGTCACGCGTCGTCCGCTGCGGAGCGTCCTAACATTCTTTTGATCTTCGCCGACGACATCGGTTACGAAGCGCTCAACTGTTACGGTGGGCAGGATTTTGAAACACCCAACCTCAACCGCATGGCCGAGCAGGGAGTCCGTTTCAGCCGCGCCTACACCAGCCCGGTCTGCACGCCTTCGCGGGTGAGCCTTCATACCGGGCTGTATGTCAACCGGCACGGCCATGACTCGGTTCTACCGGTCCACGGCGGCACCAGGAAGAAGGTGGATTTTGAGAAAATGCCGACTTTTGCCCAGCAGATCCGCGCCAACGGCTACCTCACCAGCGCCACAGGCAAATGGCAGCTCGCGACCCTCCAACATCACCCGAACCACATCCGCGAGGCTGGCTTCGACTCATGGTGCGCCTGGCAAATCTGGCGCGACGGCGGGAAAACCGATCGCCACTGGAACCCGACCTTCAACCAGAACGGTGAAATCCGCGACGACATTGCCGATCGTTTCGGCCCGGACGTTCTCGTCGACTATGTGATCGCACAGATGCGCACGGCCAAGGCGAACGGAAAGCCTTTCCTCATCGTCCACAACGAGCTGCTTCCGCACTGGCCTATTGTGGAAACCCCCGACGACCGGAAACTCAAACGCAAGCCCAGCCTCGCCCACTTCATCCACTACATGGACAAGCTGGTGGGGCGTCTCCTCGATGAGGTCGAAGCCCTCGGCATCCGGGAAAACACTTACGTCGTTTTCATGGGCGACAACGGCACTTGGGAACCCGATTTCAAGAACCCGAAATCCGGCCAGCCTGGCGAACGCCCTCACACCCGCCACACCACCGCGGGCAAGGTCAACGGTGGCAAAAACCAGCTCAACGACGGTGGCAGCCATGTCCCTCTGCTGGTTTGGGGGCCTCCATTCGTACCCGCCGGAAAGGTCTGCGGAGACCTCGTCGATGTCGTCGATCTTTTCCCCACTTTCTGCGAACTAACCGGCACGGAGATCCCCTCATCCATCGCCATCGATGGCCGCAGTATCGTGCCGCAAATCCACGGCAAGTCCGGGGTTCCTCGCCCTTGGACGCACAACGCCTTGAGTAAAAAGTTCGGTGGCGAAACCCTTTTCGATGGCAGCTTCCGCCTCTTCCGCAACAACGGGAAATTGATCGACGCCCGCGCCCTCCCTTTGGAGAAAACCGCCGACCCATCCGATCCCGAAGCGGCGGTTGCCAAGGCAAAGCTACGAGCGGTTTTTGAATCCATCAGCCCCGATGGCCCACGACCGCCGGTCCCCTTCATCAACGCCGCGGAGTAATCCCAAACCCATCCGATGAAAGAATTTTTTCTCTACCTCGCGCTCAGCATTCCGCTCTTTTCAGCGGAGAAACAGCACGACATCGTCGTCTATGGCGGCACCTCCGGCGGCATCATCGCCGCCATCCAAGCCGCGAAATCCGAGCGCTCCGTTGTGCTTGTCTCACCTACGGCTTACCTCGGCGGTCTCACCACCAGCGGCCTCGGTTGGACTGATCTCGGTAGTGATGCCATCCTCGGCGGCCTGAGCCGCGAGTTCTACACCCGCGTTTATCAGCACTACCAGAATGACGAGGCGTGGAGGTGGGAGAAGCGCGCGCAATTTGGTAACAAGGGGCAGGGGGCACCGGCGCTGAACCCGAAAACCCGTCTCGCCTCCGTCTTCGAACCCTCTGTCGCCACCGCCATCTTCGATGACATGCTCGAGGAGCACGGCGTCACCGTCGTCACTGCTCGGCTTGATCTGAAAAATGGCGTCGTCATGGAGGGCAAGCGCATCCAAAAAATCCGTACGGAAGACGGCCGGGAATTCGCCGGGAAGATCTTCATCGACGCCACTTATGAGGGCGACCTGCTCCCCGAAGCGGGCGTCAGTTTCACCACCGGCCGCGAATCGAATGCGACCTACAACGAAACCGTCAACGGCATCCAGAGCATGCGCGCCGTGAAAAACCAACTGCCCGACGGCATCGACCCCTACGTGAAGCCCGGCGATCCCTCCAGTGGCCTGCTCCCCGGCGTGAACCCGGACGCCGGTGGCGAGGATGGCGAGGGCGACCACCGCCTCCAGGCCTACTGCTTCCGCATGTGCCTCACCGACGTCCCCGGAAACCGCGTCGCGTTCGAAAAACCCGATGGCTTCGACGAGGCCGACTACGAACTCCTGTTCCGCGCCATCGAGGCGGGGCAGCGGAACGGTTTCACCAAATTCAGCCTCATGCCCAACCGCAAGACTGACTCCAACAACACGGGCGGCATCTCTAACAATCCGGTTGGCATCAACTACGGCAAGGACTGGAACTGGACGACCCTCGATCACGACGAGCGCCTCGCCCTCGCCAAAGAACACGAACACTGGCAGCGCGGCCTGATGTGGACGCTGCAGAATCATCCGCGAGTCCCGGAGAAAATCCGTGAGGAATATTCGAAGTGGGGGCTGGCCAAAGACGAGTTCACCGACAACAACCACTGGCCGCACCAGCTCTACGTCCGCGAAGCCCGCCGCATGGTTTCCGATTTCGTGATGACCGAGAATCACTGCATGCGCAAACAAACCGCACCGGAATCCATCGGCCTTGCCGCGTACACCATGGATTCCCACAGCGTCCAGCGGCACGTCAAAAACGGTATGGTCAAGAACGAGGGCGACGTGCAACGCCGCATCCCCGGCCCCTATCCGGTTTCCTACCGCGCCATCGTCCCGAAAAAGGGTGAATGCGAGAACCTCCTCGTTCCGTGGAGTCTTTCCGCCAGCCACATGGCCTTCGGCTCGATCCGCATGGAACCCGTCTTCATGATCCTCTCGCAAAGTGCCGCGACGGCCGCGGACATCGCGATTGATAAAGGTGTCCCCGTCCAGAACGTGCCCTACGAAATACTCGAAACCCGTCTTCTCGCCGACGGTCAAAAGCTGGTTGTCTCGAAGGCGAAATGAAGCTCCCCCATGAAATCCGAGCAACTGGAACACACCGGGTGACACGCCGGCGACCCCGACCAACCATGAACACCACCAAACTTCACATGCGCCCGTTGATCGGGGCATTCCTTGTCTCGTTTGCTGGCTTGTCGCTGGCGGCGGAGAAGCCTCCGAACATTGTCTTCTTCGCGTTGGACGACATGAACGACTGGGTTGGAGCGCTCGGTTACGAACAGGCAATCACCCCGAACATGGATCGGCTCGCCGAGTCCGGAGTCAACTTCACCAACGCCCATACGGCGGGCATCTTCTGTGCCCCTTCACGGACCGCGCTTTTCACCGGGCGTCATGCCACAAGCACGGGATGCTACACGACCCAGGTTTACTTTCACAGTTTGCCTGAGTTGACCCCGCTCCAGCTCGTCTTTCAGCGGGGAGGTTATTCCACTCATGGAGGTGGCAAGCTTTTCCACCACCCGGCGGGATTTGTCGACCTGAGGGGCTGGGATGAGTTCTTCGTTCGCGATGACGGTCAGAAAAGACGGGGCTGGCCACTCGATAGCTGGGAGACCGATATGGCGATCTTACCCAAGCCGTATCCTAACAGCATCTTTAACCACGACCGTGAACCGGCGAACAAGTTCTTCCTCGAGTGGGGTCCGGTGAAGAACGAGGACGAGGAAAAGATGGCCGACACGGTCCGCACCGAGTGGGCCTGCGAGCTGTTGCGCCGGAAGCACGAGAAGCCCTTGTTCCTGGCAGTCGGTCTCTACACGCCTCACTTCCCCAACTATGCTCCCCAAAAATACTTCGATCTCTACGACGCCGAGAAGATCAAGGCACCGGCCTACAAGAAGGACGATCTCGAAGACCTGCCTCCGGCGGTTCGCAAGGCAAAGCAGGCGCGTGGCGCGATCCACCGGAGGCTCGAGAGCCTGGATGCCGTCGAGGATGCGATTCACGGCTATCTCGCCTGCATCTCCTATGCGGATGCCATGTTGGGACGCTTGCTCGACGCGATCGAATCCGGACCGAACGCGGAAAACACCATCGTCGTTCTGTGGAGCGACCACGGCTACCATCACGGTGAGAAATTCGACTGGGGCAAGCACACGCTGTGGGAGCGGACGTCGAATGTTCCCTTCATGTTTGCCGGGCCGGGAATCGCGCGTGGCGCGAAGGTTAGCGCGACGGTCAGCCTGATCGACCTCTTTCCAACGGTGGTCGATCTCGCGGGTGTCGCCGATGCCCAGCAACGGGACGGCATCTCCTTGTTGCCGGTGCTCCGGGATCCGGCCGCTGCGAAGGATCGGGAGGTGTTGTTGCCGGGCATGAAGCCGAACGAATACGCGATCATGAACCGCGACTGGCGTTACATTCACTATGCCGATGGCGGAGAGGAACTTTACCGATTGGAGGAGGATCCGAACGAGTGGCACAATCTCGCTTCGCGCCGTGAACATGCACCGGTTGTGAAGCGCTTGAATGCCGCAGCACCGAAGCGCTTCGCCCAGCCCTTGCCGAGCAACAACGAGATCCGTCTTGTCGTCGACGGGGAGACATTCCGTTGGGAATCCAAGGGGAAGCAGAAAAAGAGGGCGGGGGGCGCATCAAACTGAGTCGACGAGATTCTGAGAATACTTCCACAAGACAAAAATGATCCTCACATGAAAACACTCGCCTTCGTCCTCAATCTGATTTTCTTCGCGCTGCTCCCATCTGTCGCTGCGGCTGGAAAACCCAACGTCATTTTCATCGTCTGCGATGACCTGAACACCCATGTCACCACTTCGGGCTACAAGCACATTCAGACACCGACATTCGAGAAGCTGGCAGCCAGCGGGATGAGTTTTGGTCGCGCCTACTGCCAGTATCCCGTCTGCGGCCCATCCCGTGCCTCGTTCCTCAGTGGGCTTTATCCTGAGTCAACTGGAGTCATCGATAATTTCTCGGACATCCGCCAAACCCGGCCGGGCACGGTTTCCCTGCCTCAGGCATTCAAGGAAAGCGGTTACTGGACGGCTTCCACCGGCAAGATCTTCCACAACGGAAAAGCGGATCACGGCGAGCTCGCATGGAACGAGGTCGTGCGCTTCGAGAACGACGAGATGCCGATCGAAGCGGCCGCGAGGAAAAAGTGGGAAGCCGAACACGGACCGATCACCAGGCCAAGGAACCGGAAGGCCTGGCGGGAATTTCTTCCGACCGTCGCCAAACAGACGCGCAATCAAGCGCCCGGTTGGGGCCCGTCCGGCCTCACCGATGCGCAGCATCGCGATGGTAAGAACGCCCGACAAGCGGCGGAGTGGATCGATCAGAAGAGCGATGGAGAGAAGCCGTTCTTCATCGCTGTGGGCATCCATAAACCTCACGTGCCTTTCCTGGCTCCTGACAAATACTTCGATCTCTATCCGCTGGACAAGCTGCAGTACGAACCGGCACCTCCCGACTTTTGGAAACAGGCGCCGAGGACCGCCATGTGTGGACGCTACAAGTCGATGGGCTTCGAACTTGGAGCCGAGAATGATCCTCTTCGCCGCGAACTGATGCAGGCCTATCACGCTTGCATCACCTTCATCGATGCTCAGATCGGAATGATCTTCGACAGCCTGAAGAAAAACGGCCAGTGGGACAACACGATCATCGTCCTCACTTCCGATCACGGCTTTCAACTCGGCGAGCACTTCATGTGGGGCAAGGATACCTTGTTCGAGGTTTGTAATCGCGTTCCGCTGATCATCCGCGTGCCGGGCGTGACCACGGACGGATCTTCCAGCGATGGACTCGTCGAGTTGGTCGATCTCTATCCGACTTTGACCGACCTTTGCGGAATCTCCGCTCCCGATGATCTGCAGGGAAAGAGTTTGGTCCCCATGCTCAAGGATCCCTCTGCCGTTGGAAAAGAACGGGTTTATACGGTCGTCTCGCGCGGGAAGGAACTCGGCAAGGCCCTTCGATCCGATCGCTGGCGATACTCGCGGTGGCAGGATGGGGAGGAACTTTACGACCTCAAAAACGATATCAAAGAACATCACAACTTGGCGAACTCACCAGAGTCCAAAGCCATCCTCGTGAAAATGCGCCGCGATCTGGCGGAAATCGAAAAGTCTGCTGCCTCCAAGAAGGTGGGTTCAGCGAATTCGGTTCGCTAGCGGGACCCTCTTCAATCTTGTGCCGTCCGATATTCGTTGCCTCCGCGCCCGACACCCAACCTGCGCTATCCTGATTTCAAACTCCGAACTCCATGATGAAGATGAAACTCGCAATTCTGGCGCTGCTTTTTCAGGGCGCAACGGCGGCGGAGACGACCTCGCTGGTTCAACTCGCCAATCCCCTGCAGGGCACCGACTCCGTGCGCGAGTTCTCGCACGGTAACACCTATCCGGCCATCGCACTGCCGTTTCCGATGAACGTGTGGGCACCCTACACCCAGCCGGCGGCCGATCCATTCTTCTATCAATACCGCCAGAACAAGATCCGCGGTATCCGGCAGACACATCAACCGAGCCCCTGGATCGGCGACTATGCGAATTTTTCGCTGATGCCGGTTTTCGGCAAGCTCGCCGTGACCGAGGAGGATCGCGCTTCGGTTTTCCGTCATGAAACGGAGATCGCGTGGCCGAGTTATTACAGTGTCCGTCTCGATACCTGGAAGGCGACGATGGAGGTGACGCCGACCGTGCGAGCAGCAAGTTTCCGCTTCACCTTCGAGGAGGGTGGCGACGGCTACATCGTGCTCGATGCCTTCGACAAAGGTTCCGAAGTGGAAATCATCCCTGGGGAAAACAAGATCATTGGTATCTGCCGCAGCCACCGCGACGGCGTGCCGGAAAATTTCGCCAACTATTTTGTGATCGAGTTCGACCGCTCTTTCGAGGCGCATGGCACCTGGACTCCGGAAGCCGTCCATGAAGGCAAGTCCAAGCTCGCCGCCGAGCATGTCGGGGCCTATCTCAAGTTCAATGTCGCCGCAGGCGAGGCGATCAGCTGCAAGGTTGCGTCTTCCTATATCAGTCCCGCCCAGGCGCAGCGCAATCTGGACCGCGAGATCGGCAAGCGGGATTTCGATGCCGTCCTCGCTGCGGCCGATGCCACATGGAACGCCACGCTGAACCGCATCCAGGTCGAAGGCGGCACCGAAGAGCAACAGCGCACCTTCTACAGCGCGATGTATCGCAGCGTGATTTTTCCGCACCGCTTTTTCGAATTCGATGAAAATGACAAGCCGGTCTATTACAGTCCCTACGACGACAAGGTTCATCAGGGCACACTCTACACCGACACCGGTTATTGGGACACCTTCCGCGCCTCGCATCCGCTCTACAACCTGCTCTTCCCGGAAATCAGTGCGGAGATCCTCCGAGGTAATCTAGCAGCCTATGAGCAGAGCGGCTGGCTCCCTTCATGGTCGAGCCCCGGACATCGTCAATGCATGATCGGCAACCACTCCTTCTCACTGATGGCCGACGCCTGGGTCAAGGGCATCACCAGCTTCGATGCCAACAAGGCGGTGGACGCGATGGTGCACGATGCCAACACGCAGGCACCGGAAAAGATCCGCTCGATCGGCCGCGACGGTGCGGATTTCTATCAGAAAAATGGCTATGTACCTTTTCCTGAGTTCAAAGAGGCCACCGCCAAGACCTTGGAATACGCCTACAACGATTTCTGTGCCGCGGTGCTGGCACGCGCGATTGGTCGCGATGCCGAGGCGGACGAGTTTGCCAAGGATGCGATGAACTACAAGAATGTCTTCGATGCCGAACTGGGCTTCGTGCGCGGGCGCAAGGCGGATGGTTCCTGGTGCGAAGACTTCGATCCCATCGAGTGGGGAGGCCCGTTCACCGAAGGCAACTCATGGCACTGGACATGGAGCGTTTTTCAAGATGTGCCGGGCCTGATCCAACTTCTGGGTGGCGACGAGGCCTTCGCCAGAAAACTCGACGCCGTCTTTTGCACGCCACCCGATGTGAACGTCGGCAGCTATGGCAAGATGATCCACGAGATGACCGAGATGGTCGCGCTCAACATGGGGCAATACGCACACGGCAATCAGCCGATCCAGCACATGCCCTACCTCTACAACTACGCCGGTCAGCCATGGAAAACCCAGGCTCGGGTGCGCGAAGTGATGAACCGCCTTTATCATCCCACGCCGGACGGTTTCTGCGGCGACGAGGACACTGGTCAAATGTCGGCTTGGTATGTTTTCAGCGCCTTGGGTTTTTATCCTGTCTGCCCCGGGACCACGGAATATCAGATTGGCAGCCCGCTGTTCGACAGGGCGACGATCCACCTGCCCAACGGCAAAACCTTCGTGGTAAACGCCAAGGCCAACGGCCCGCAGCGCCCTTACATTCGCGGCGCCAAGTTAGATGATATAAATTTCAATAAAACCTCTCTTCAACATTCTCAGATTACCGGGGGAGGGGAGCTGACCTTTGAAATGACATCCGCCCCCAACCATGCTTGGGCCATCGGAACCTCGGGAGATACCGGTTCAACCTCCAGTCTGAAATCCGGACTTCTCGCCCATTGGTCTTTCGAGTCACTCAAAGAGATCGGATCGGACGTTTCCGGGAACGGTCACGACGGGAGTGTGGAGGGGAAGGTCGCTTGTGTGCCAGGCCGGGTTGGCAATGCGCTGGACGTGAGCGGCGGAAATCATTTCATCCGCGTCAGTGGGGATTCCAACTTGTTTCGTTTCGGCCCCAATGATGTCTGGAGCATGTCGGGCTGGATCAAGGCGAGCGAGAGTGGCAGCGGCTGGCAGGGCGTGGTGACCAAAAGCCGGGATCAGGGCCACTGGCTGGGAATGTGGATTGGTGGCGATGGGGAATGGCATACCGGTGGAGGGGCAGGCATCGATATCGGGACCGTGGTGCCGGACCGTTGGTTTCATTGGGCCGTCGTTCACGAACCGAAGGGAAACGCTCGCGCCGAGGTTCGTCTCTACGTGGATGGAAGGCTGTTCCAATCAGGTGGAGGGTATCAACAACGCTGCGGACCAGGTGATCTTCTCATCGGCAAGGCGAGGACCCCGGAAGGCGATGAAATCTTCAACGGCCTGATTGATGAAGTCCGGATCTACAACCGGGTCTTGACCGCTCCCGAGATCGAGGAACTGGCGAGCCAAGAGTGAGCGCTGCCCTTATTCAAACGCATAGAGATACCCATCCGAACAAAGGATAAAGGCGCGGTCGCCATGAATCGCGGGAATGGACTCGTGAAAGATGCCGTCGACGCGGGTGCGCCAGAGCACCTTGGGGGTTCCATCGGGATTCGGTTCGGTGGCCAGGCAACTGATGAACACATCGGTGGAGGAACCGCAAATGACGGTGTCCGGCGTGCAAACCGACCCGGTCCAGCCGCCCGCGCCGGTGTAGTGCCAGAGGATCTTGCCGGTCTTGTCATCGAGACAGAACAAACGCCCGCCGCAAGGCATGCCGTCGTGATCGACCGTGGTCGAGATGAAGACCTTGTCGCCGGATGCAGAGGCGGTGGCGTTCATGCCCTTCTTGGGTCGGGTCGGATCGCTGAAACGCCATTTTTCCTCCCCTGTTAGTTGATCCAGTGATACCAGGGTGTTGGGCACGATTCGCCCGAGCAGATCGCCTTTCCATAAAATGGCGGCGGCCGAGTCGGGCCCGCCGCCCCGGCGGTAGTCGACGCCTTCCTTGGCATAGGCCCAGTCCGTCCGCCCGGTTTCCTCAGCGAGCGCATAGTAGTAACCGTCCCACGAGCCGGTGTAGACGAGGCCTTCGCTGACCGCGGGGGAGGGATAGATGCCGCCATTGGTCGGGCGCATCCATCGGGTGCTTCCATCCTCTGTCGAAAGCGCGAAAATCTTGCCGTCCACGGTGCCGGTGTAGAGCTGACCGTCGTGCGGGGTGGAGGTCGTCCAGACCCAGCCGGGTTGCGCGGTCCAAAGCGGTCTGCCGTCAGCTTCGCTCACGCAGTAGAGATCATCATTGCCACCCTGCTGACCGAAGAACACGCGGCCATCGTGGACGGTCGGCGCGCCGGAGACCTGCCCGGAAGCTTCGTATCGCCAGATCTCTTTTCCGCTCTCCGTGTCCATCGCACGGACGAAACGATCCGGCCCCCCGACGAAGACCTTGCCTTTGCTGACCGTTGGCGGCGACTGGTAATCTCCGCCCGCCGCAACGACATCCGCCAGGATTCGGCGACCATCCTCATAGATGCATTGCAGCAGGCTGTGCTTCCACTGTTGCTTGCCGGTGGCAGGATCGAGGGAAAATAGGAACAACTCGGAGCTGCTGGCGAGGATGCCATTTTCGCTGCCGGTTAGATTGGCGAAGATAGGGTGATGTCCGGCCGAGACCGACCAACGTTGTTTCCCTTGCAAATCAAACGCGGTGACCTTGCCATCCAGCCCCGCCGCATAAACGGCATCCGCGACGACAAGCGGGCGCGAGCGGATCCAATCGCTGGTCGCGGCCTTCCAATCGAGTTCGCCGCTCTTGATATCAATGCAGTAGAGTTTGCGCGTGGCGGAGCCGAGGTAGAGTTTACCACCATGCACGGCGGGCGGCGAAAAGAGCTGCTGCGCGCGGGGTTCGCCTTGGTTGAGCTTAAGCTTCCAGCGAAGGGATCCGTCGGAAATATCGAGGGCGTGGAGCGTGCCGTCCTGTGCGCCGACATAGACGGTCGTCTCATCCGCCACCGGCGTCGTGCGCAGCGCTGATCCGGCGTCGTAGGTCCAGGCGATGCGCTGCGGCCCGGTCAGGTTGAGGGAGTGGAGGATACCGTCGTCGGTCGGTGCGAATACGTGGTCGCCGGCGATGATGGGGTCACCGAACAGGTCGCCGACCCGCATCGTCCACCACGGAGCGCCGTTGGCCTTGCGCACGACGACGGTGTCCTGCATTTCATAAAACGCGGGGGCGCCGCGGAGATCGAGCCGCCCATAAGGATAAACGATATACTCGTCATTACCCGAGATCGGGGCGCAGCCGCGCCGGTAATCCACACGATCCGCATCCAGCTGCCGCTCGACCTTGCCTGTCTTTTTGTCGATGTAGAAAACGTGTTTGTCCTTTTCCACATATTCCCAGCTGCCGCTGGTGCCGCGGAGGACGATTTGATCCTTCTGAATGACTGGCGTCGAACTGGCGCGCGGCGCGGAATAAATCTGCAAGCCATCCTGCGGTGTGGTCCAGATCACCTTGCCGGTTTTTTCATCGAGGCAATATGCCAAAGTCGTCACGCCGGGCGAGGCGATGTAAACCCGCTCGTCCTCAACCGCCGCCGAGGCATACCAGGACATGCCGATGGGGAACTTCCAAGCGGCCTCACCCGTGCGCGGCCCGGCATCGGGCGAAAGGCAAGTTTGCTCGAGATTTCCTCCAAACACGGGCCAGTCGGTCTGAGTGGGCGACGGCTTCTCACGGGTGCCGCGCACTTCCTCGATGAAGCTCGGGTTGGTCTGAATTTTTTCCAGCGCCTGATAGGCCCCTTCCATCGCCTCATAGCGCGAGGGATTGATCGGCCCCCATGCTGAGAACTTGGCGCAGGCATCGTGGAAACCCTCCATGTTCACGCCGCGATGCACCAGCAACCGCACCCAGGAAAAAATCAAAGCGTGACGGCGCGAGGCATTCTCCGGCGTGATCGGGTTGGTCGCGAAATCACGACGCATGGCGTCGATCTCGGTGATGCCCGAGGGAACGAAGGGCTGCTCGGCGCGCAGCGCGGGGAGCGTGGATAGGATCGCTATGGCAGCAGCCCCGATCCAATGGCGAAAGGTCAGGTATATCATTGCATGAAGTGTGGGTTCGACTCAGCAGGCGGATTCTTATCTCTTCCTCAGTCGACAGAGCTGTCTCGCAGATCGGCCGGGCCGTAGCGGTGGTGCTGGCGTTGCTTTGAACGATCGATAGTATCGTCGATGTCATATCCCAGCGGAGTCACCAATTTGAGGGTCGCGCCCGGCACGGGAAGGTCAACGGTCCAGGCGGGATCCCCCGGCTTGAGGGTGGGCAGGGGAATTTCCCCTTTTTGTTCGCCCTTTTCCCACACCAGCTTGTAGCCCTTGAGCGTGTAGCTGGGAAGGTGGCCGAGCGGGCGCGTCTTCACCGTGGCGGTGACGCCATCGACCTTGAGAATTTCCACCGGACTGTACAGATTCCGGATCGTGTAATAGGCCGGTTTGATCTTCCGGTGCTGATCGACCACGCCCCACGACCGGAAGCCGGTGGGCGGCGTGTTGCGGAAGTTGCTGCGGTAGTCATTGAAACACCACAGACCGGCACCGATCAGATTGGGGAACTGACCGCGCGCGAAGGATTCCCATCCGGGAATCCATCCGGGGTCGAAATCAGCGTCGATACCGCCTTTGAGTTGATACATCCCGCACTCGGAAAGGAAGAACGGTTTGTCAGGCCAGCGGGCGGTCTGGGTGGACAGTTTTTCCGTAAAGGTCCGATACATGTTGATCATGGGGAGATCGGCCTTTTCGACCGGATGCTTCTCCGTGCCGGCGACGTCGGTGCGGTAGCTGTTCCAAGAGGCAAAGGTGACTAGGCGGTGCGGGTCGAGTTCCTTGCGGACGTAATCGATCATGTTCTCGTGGTATCCGAGATACTGATAGGATTCGTTGGCGACTTCCCAGCCGATGATGCAGGGGTGATTGTAGTCGCGCTCGATCATTTCCCGGAGCCATTGCTTGGTCAGCGGGTTGTCCACCACGGTGGTCTGTGGATCGTCGCCCCAGACCGGGATGCCGACGACGATCATCATTCCTTTTTCGTCCATCCGGTTGAGGAGATTGGTCGCCTGGGGCACGCAGTTGATACGCTGCATGTTCGCACCGGCCCGCTTCATGAGGTCGACATCGACATTCACCAGCACGTCGGGTTCGGTGTTGCCGTATTCGCCCGCATCGTCGGCGACGCGGTTGAAACCGACGAGCCGCACCGGCTCGCCGTTGAGGCGGAATTCGGTGGCACTGATCTCGATCTTGCGGATGCCGAAGCGGTCGCTGACCGCGTGCTGTACCTCGCCGGATACCGTCAGGGTGGTTTCGAGATGATAGAATTCCGGGTGATCGAAATGCCAGAGCCGCACCTGCTCCTTTGGCAGGTTGAACTGCGCGGTGACGTCCTTGGTTTCCCCGGCCTTCACCGTGTGGGTGGCGTTCACGAGTTCCTTGTCCCAGGAGGCGAGGCGGGAAGTGATGGAGACATTCGCTGGGGTGGCACCGGTGTTCTGAAGGCGGTATTTGACGGAAACAAGCGCCGTGCCGGCCGCGAGATCCGGGTCGCCGTGAATGTGCTGGAAGACAAGGCGGACCGGGTTGTTGCCGATCAGGTTCACACTGCGGCTGATGCCGCCCCAAGGCCACCAGGCGCCGCGCTTGTAGGTGTTGTCCGCGCTGACGGTGATCTCATTGGGCTTTCCGAAAACCAGTTTGTCCGTCACGTCGAACTCGAACGGGGTGTAGCCTCCGACGTGGGTGCCGATGCTCGCGCCATTCAGAAAAACCTCGGCCCCGTGATAGACCGCGCCAAAATGAAGCCGCACCGATTTTCCCTGCAAGCCCGGGTCCGGCGTGAAGGTCCGCCGATACCAACCGACACCGACGTAAGTCGAAAACTGAGGCATGGAGTCCCAGTTTCCCGGGACAGTTATGTCGACCCACGACTCCGGAGGATTCGAGGCATCGGTCGTGAAGCGCCAGACGCCGTCGAGCGACTGGCTGGTCTCGCCCGAAATGGATTCTCCCGCCGATGCCCACCCCGGCGCGCCGAGCATCAATAGGGTAATGAGAAGACGGAGAGTTGACCCCGCGCGGGATCTCCCGGTTGGGAACGGCGGGCTGGATACGCGGGCCGCAGACAGATGCGGTCCCGGTAGGTTTGTTAGAAAATTGAGCAAGTGAGTTTTAGAGGTCATGATGATGGAAAGTGCTGCGAGGATGGCCTGCCCGAGCGACAATTGCTGCGGGATCTCCGATTGGGATTGATTCCACCGAAGTGCGGATGTTGACACCGCCCTTCTGGGTCGATTTGTCAAAGATGCGAAACATGTCGGTGCCTTTTTCGGGATCAATCCCCCTTGGGCGGTTTGCCGGTTGGAACGGGCGGTTTTTTCTTCACGCCGCTTTTGTCGGGTTCGGTGCCTTTCGCCGACTTGAACGGCTTGAAGCCCTTGGGCAGTGTCAGCACTTGTCCCTGCGCCTCAAGGCGGGGCTTGAGCTTGGCGTAAGGCAGATCCTGCACCGCCACGTCCTGGTCGGCCGCCAACGCCGCCGCGATGCCTGCGCTCTGACCGATGAGCATCCAGGTCGCTTCGATGCGCAGCGAGGACATCGCCACGTGGGTGCAGGACAGCGCCACCGGCACCAGCAGGTTGTCGCATTCGGTCGGCTGCGGGAGGATGGCGCGATAAGGCACATGATGCGGGTAGCCGATCCGCTCCGGCATCTGGCGCACCGGGAAAATGGTGCCCTCGTTGATCACGCCGCCGCCCTTGATCGCCACCCGGCGGCAGTCATGCGAGTCGAGCGGAAAGGAGGCGACCATGATCGGATCCGGCTTCGTGGGCTTGTCGAGGATGTCCGCCTGGGTCATCACATGCATGCCCTTCATGCGGCGGCTCGCACGCACGTAAAGCTGGGGCGGGAAGTGGCCGTAGGCCGCAAACTCGTCCGCGCAGAGTCCCCAACCGGCGATGTCGTCGCGCCGCTTCTTACTGAAGACCGGATCCGTTTTCATGAAATGGATGAACTCGAGCGTGTATTGCTTGTGCGCCTCAAGGATCGCCGCGCGGCCGGCCTCGTCCGCCTCGGCCCAGTCCTTCGCGCCACCGACCAGTCCGATGGAAAACTGCGAGCCGATCGCGTTGTTGGCGTCGATCTTGTCGTTGGGCACCGGCAGGTAGCTGAAGTTCACTTTCCCCTCGCCATGGCGTTTCACGAAGCGGCGGATTAACTCGAAACGGGCCGGGTCGTAGTTCTTCGGCGCCGGCATCGCGACCTTGTTGGCCGCATTCTTGGTCATCGGAATGCGATAACTGTAAACCATCAACTCGTCATCGCCGATCTCGTCGGGGCCTTTTCCGACCGCAGTGATCAGCGGCAAGGGCTTGCCCTCGTCGTCGAAACCATTGATGTCCATGCGAGCCTTGGGATACTGGCGACCAGCGTAGGACTCGCCGTATTCGGCGCGGCTTTCGCGGTCGATGCGCCAGCCGACGCCGGCGGCTGCCATCAGGTCGCCCTCGTAGCTGCCGTCGATGAAGACGCGGCCGGTGAAAGTGCCGTTGCTGGTGACGATGCCGGTGATGCGCGGGCCGCTCTTGGTGACCGATTGCAGGTAGCGTTCCGTGAGCACCTTCACCCCGGCCTCGGCAAGCATGGCATCGGTCACGCGCTGCGCGACGTGCGCCTCGTAGGACCAGGTGTCCTGGTTCTTCAGGTTCACATCGTAGGGCAGGGTGATGCCCCGGCTCTCGTAGTCCTTCTGGATGCGCAGGTGCCATTCATGGAACAGTCCCATGAGCTGCTCGCGATACATCTGGTCGGAGTCGCTGAAGCTGAGGCCGCCGGTGTTCATCCCGCCGACGTGGGTGGTGGGTTCCAGCAGGATCACCGAGGCGCCCTCGCGCGCAGCTCCGATTGCCGCGCAGAAGCCGCCAGGGGTCGAACCGTAGACGATGACGTCGGCGTTCGTCTGGGCGCGGCAGACGAGGGTGCCCGACAGGGAAAGTCCACAGATCAAGAGCAGCAGTCCGATAGATCTCGCGACGTAGGATGGCATTGTATCGCGAGTTCTCGTGAAGTTTAGGAAGGGACGTGGAATATTCATGTCAGTGGTTCATGAGGTTTTGAGGCCTGATTCATTTGATCGCGTGCACATAACCATCCCCGGCAAGGACGAAGACCTTGTCGCGATAGATGCAGAGGGTGGATTCCTCGACGCGCTGGTTGAACTTGTGGATCCACAGCGGCTTTCCCGTGAGGGCGTCGAGGCAGTAGAAGAAAGGGGTGTTTCCTGAGCCGATGTAAACGCGGCCGTTTGCGATGGCGGGTGCGGAGAGTCCACCGCCGTCGGGGAAGGTCCAGAGCACCTCGGCGTTCTCGGTATCCACGCAATAGATCCGCGAGGCCGTAGGCACGCCGCGCAGGCCGATGCCTACGCGCGCCGTGTAGTAGGCGCGGTTCTTGTGGAAGGCGGGCGTCGCGTTGAAGTTGGAGAAATTCCCGGTGTGCTGCGGATTCTTGTTTCCTTCGCTCAGGATGGCTCCGGTCTTCGCATCGAAGCTCATGAACACCTTCGAGTGGTGCGGCACGTAGATTTTTCCTTCATAGGCGATCAGCGTTCCGGAATCCAATTCGATGCCGTTCACCTTCCAGACGATGTCTCCGGTCTTCTTGTTGAAGGCGTAAAGCGAGCCGCTCCATGAACCAAAAAAGACCAGGTCGCCGTCGATGGCGGGTTCCGCGGGCACGGATTTGGCGGTTGGATACATCCAGACGATGTGGCCGGTTTTCGCATCAAGGCAGACGGCGTATCCGTTGACGGTCGGGACATAGACCATGCCATCGTCGTAGGCCGCCGAGCCCCAGACCCAGCCGCCGGGAACCGTCTGCTTCCAGACCAGCTCGCCCGTTTTCGCATCGACGCAGTAGAAGAACCGCTCGCCGCCTTGCTGTCCGGCGAAGACCTTGCCTTCGCCGATCGCCGGGCCCACCGAGATGGCACCACCCATTTCGAATTTCCACTTCTCCTCACCCGTGTCCGCATCGACGCCGAAGAGAAACCCCGCCGCGTTTCCGAAATAAACCATGCCGTCCGCAGCGGTCGGCTTCGACTGGTAGTAGGTGCCTCCGGAAAGGACATCGGTGAAAATGCGCTGGCCCGCTTCGTTCTCGTAGGCGTTCAGCAGACTGCGTTTCCAGACAATTTCACCCGAGGCATCGATGCGGCGCAGCCAAAGATCGCTGTCGCTCACCAGCACGGAATCCCCGGCGCTGACGAGGTCGGAGTAAATCTGATGGGTGGAGATTTTTTTGCTCCACTGGATCTTGCCATCCGTCTTGTCCAGGCAGGCGATCTTTCCGTCCACACTGGCGACCAGCAGACCTCTGGAGGTCATCGCCGGCTTGGAGCGGATCCAGTCGGTCAATTTCGCCTGCCATTCGACCTTGCCCGTTTTGGCGTCGAGGCAATGGATATGCTTGTTCGCCCCACCGACGTAGATTTTCCCGTCGAGGAAAAGCGGGACAGTGAACTGCTTGCGCGCGCCTTTTTCGGGTGCCTCCACGCGTGTTTCCCAGACGAGCGATCCATCGGATTCCTTGAGCGCGTAGAGCACGCCGCCGTTCGATCCAAAATAGACGTTTCCGCCTGCTACTGTGACCGCCGTATTTACTGCACCCTCCGCATGGAATTTCCATGCGACCAGTGAATGTTTGTTAGTGCCCGCCAGATTCAGCGAATAAAGGTAGCCCTCGGTGGTGCCCTGCAGCACGCGATCCTCGGTCACCACCGGCTCGGCGAGGGCATCGATATCGCCGACGTTGAAATCCCAAAGTTTGCGGTTGTTGTCAGCGTCCGCACAAATCAGGCGGTTGAAATTCTGGCAGATCGCGGGCGAGCCATAGATGTCGTGAACCCCGTACGGATAGACCGTGTATTTTTCGTTGCTCGCCACTGGTGCCAGCTGCGTGCGGTAGTCGATGTGTCCGGCGAACTTCCGCGAAAGGGTCTTCCCGGTTTTCTTGTCGAGGTAAACGAGGTTCCGTGCCTGACCCTCGTTGCCGCCGTGGCTGTTAACCTCGCGCAGGATGATCTGGTCGCCCGCAATCACCGGCGTGGACATGATTGCCGGGTACTTGTAGATGCCGAAAAGCGGATGCGTCTGAGTGGATTTCCAGATCTCGTTTCCGGATTCGAGGTCGAGGCAGAGGCTGGTGGTGTGCATGCCGGGCGAGGCGACATAGACCCGATCGCCTTCGACGGTCGGCCGCGCATACCAACCGAGGCCGACCGGAAATTTCCACGCCAGTTCTCCTGTCTTCGGACCGGGGGCCGTGGTGTAGCCGGTGTTGTGCTTGCTGCCTTGGAACATCGGCCAATCCGCTTCCATATCGCCGCCCTCGGGAAAGCCTTTGGGATCACCTTTGAAGGGTTCGTAGATCGCGCCCTCATCCTTTAGTTTTCGTGCGATACTTTCCATCACTTGATAGCCCTCGGCAATCGCTTCACCCATCTCCTTGATCGCCTTGTCTCTGGCTGGCCCCTGGGTGCTGTTCACTCTTCCTTCCAGCCTGTAGTAAGCTTTGTCGGCATCGAAAAAAGCGTGCGTGTCGGCGCCTTGTTGCTGCAAGCTTGCAAGCCAGAGAAACAAGAGCAATGACCTCTCGCGATAGTTATCCGCAGTGGTTGGCGATTCCCTTATCTCAGTGCGGACACGGTCAATGTCGGCACTTCGACTCGAAAAGAAATCGGCGGCGCTACCCAGTTGAGTGAATACTAGAAAGAAGGACAATAGGCAGGCTTTCATGGTGATGTGCCGGTGGACCTGTAGCCGCTGGTTGGCTGATGCTTCTCACAGGCCAGGGTGTGACCGGTGTTTCAGTTCGCATTCGTGTTAATCGGCTCGTCCACCACCATCGGTGGCGGGAAGTTCGAAGCTTTCTCTCCACCGCGCTCACGTAGGCGCACGTTGTTGATGCCGCCAGAGGGCTGGTTCAGCGGGATTTCCATCCCACCGAGTTCACCCATCATCTGGTAGAGCTTGTTTTCCATCTGCTTGGCCTGCTTCTTGTGTGCTGGGTCGTAGAGCAGGTTGCGGGATTCCTCCGGATCCTCCTGCATGTCATAGAATTCGTCGGCATCCCAGAGACCATAGTAGGTGATGTATTTGAAGCGGTCGCTGCGGATTGCGAAGGTGGTGGGCGTTTGCGGGAAATTTTTCTCCCAGTAATAGACGTAGAGGAACTGCTCACGCCACGGGATCTTTTTGCCTTCGGCCAGCGGCAGGAAACTCTCGCCGTCCATGTGTGCGGGTTTCTTGAGGGCCATCGCCTCCATGACGGTCGGAGCGACGTCGATGTTGGCAATCATTTCGTCGACTACGGTGCCACCTTTGATGATGGCGGGGCATTGCACGAGCATTGGCACGCGCATCGAGGTCTCATAAGCCACACGCTTGTCGATCAAGCCGTGCTCACCGAACATGAAGCCGTTGTCGCCCATATAGATCACCAGGGTTTCTTCATAAATGCCCATGTCTTTCAACTGCTGCAGAACGCGTCCGATACTGTCGTCCACCGAACAAAGGGCCTCGCAGTAGCGCTTGTAGTAGCGCTCGATGTTGAGCTCGCTGTGATAGGGGAAGTCCACACCATGCCAGGAGTTGCGTTGATCGCGCAGCCAGCGGGGCTGCATCAAATTGTCAGGGGTGCTGGCCTCGGTCTCGGGACGCTTGAAGGTGATGTCCTTGAATTTGCCGTCATACTTCTCCTCGGGCGTGAAGTTGGCGTGCACGGCCTTGTGGGAGAGATAGAGGAAGAAGGGTTTTTCGGCAGGTTTCTGTTCCTTCAGCCAGTCAACGGCATAATCGGTGAGTTCGTTGGTGATATAACCTTTCTGCTTCACCCGCTTGCCATTGACGTTGAGCGTGTAGTCGGGGGAGGGGGGGAGATACTCGCCCTGACCCTTGAAGCTGACCCAGTGATCCCAGCCCGGTTGGGGCGCGTCGCTTTCGCCACCCATGTGCCATTTCCCGATGAATCCGGTGGCGAAGCCCGCCTTCTGTAGATATTGCGGGAAATAGACCGTGCCTTTTGGGATTGGTCGGTTGTTGTCGATCACCCGATGGCGGAAGGTGTAGAGGCCTGTTAGAATGGACGCGCGGCTTGGCGAGCACAGCGAGGTGGTGACCAGCGCGTTCTTCAGGTAAGCGCCATTGGCGGCCAGCGAGTCCATGACGGGGGTCTCGGCGAATTGATGGCCAAGGAAACTCATCGCGTCGTAGCGGTGGTCATCCGAGAGAATGAAGACCACATTTCGCGGTTTCGCACCGGGGATGCGTTCCGGAAGGATTTCCGCGGGGACTGGGGTGATGGCGTGAAGGGCCGAGGCGGAGGCGAGCAGCAGGGAAATAGCCCGGGCGGCAAGCCTGGCAGAGATGACGGCTTTGTCCGGCGGGCTTGGGAGGATGGAACGGTTTGATGGATTCATGATGTGACGGCAAATGCTTGGGTTGAAGCGTTCGAGTCCAGAGTAACCGGTTTGTGCGTCGTTTTGCCAAGAATAACCCTGCGTGTCATCACTTTGTGGACTACTCTGGGATCGCTTCACAACTCGACACCTGCCCATTCGTTCCGTTGAATCTCCGTGATGAAAAAAGCGATCCTACTTGTGGCGTCGGCCTTCGCCCTTCTCGCATCCGTTGCGACAGCCGAAGACGGGTTTGTCCCCATCTTCAATGGCAAGGATCTGACCGGCTGGAAGTCGAACGAGGAGAAGCCGGGTTGCTTCACAGTTGAAGACGGGGCCCTGAAAGTCAGCGGCGGGCGTGCCCACCTGTTTTACATGGGTCCTGATGGCAAGGCGGCGTTCTCGGATTTCGAACTGAAGCTCAAGGTGAAGACCCTGCCAAATGCGAACGGCGGTGTGTATTTCCACACGGAGTATGAGGATTCCGGCTGGCCGTCAAAAGGCTACGAGTGCCAGGTCAACGCCAGCCACAAGGATCCGAAGAAAACCGGCAGTCTTTATGGCGTCGTGAATGTTCTCGTGTTGGCACCCGGCCAGAAGACCCCTCCGGGCAGCCTTGAAGACATCGTTGTGGAAGAAGCGCCGAACGCTGACGGCGAGTGGTTCGACTATCACATTTCCGTGAAAGGCAAGACCATCACGCTGAAAGTGAACGGGAAGACCACCGTTGAATGGACTGAGCCGGAGGACTTCGATCCGGCGAAAGCCCTGCAGAACATGCCCGGTCGCAAGCTGGGTCGCGGCACCTTCGCCATTCAAGGGCACGATCCCGACAGCACGGCCTACTACAAGGACATCCAGTTGAAGGTTTTGGATTGAGTGAGCACAGGAGGCGCTGCTGGTCGGGTGTCATCACTATGAGGACTGGCGGGAATTGCCCTCATGGTGCCTGTTGTTGGCGGCGGGTCGGTGCGCGAAGCACTGTCGTGCCAAACTGGATTTCTCATCCCCAGTGGCTTGATTCAGAGTGCCAACCCGGCATTCGGAAAAACTCAAAGCCCAGATGGCGATTGGCGGTTGAAAATCACGAGACCCGTTTATGAACCCAACCCAGACTCAATCGCTTTTACGTGAATCCCTGCAATGGGTGACGTCTTTTATCCTGGTCATGGGCTGTTTGGAAACCGCTCGCAGTGCCGAGGTGGACCTACTCCCCAGGACGCCGCCTCCTCCCGACGGCCAGATCGACCAGGTCAATGTGGCTGGCGAAGCGGTGTGGCAGAACACAGGGACTTCGTCTTACATCTATTTCAAGCGACCGGTTTCCTTCTCCTTCACTCCGGGGCAAACGCTCTACGTGCGGGTCACCTATTTCGATGATCAGGGCGGGGGCAGGCTTGGCTTACGTTACGATAGTCAGACGGCCGCCTTTACCGATCCGGAGGTCCACACCCGCACTTCCCGGGTCGCTTCCAACCAGTTTACCGATGGATACTTCGAACTCACAAACGTCCTCTTCAGCGGGAGGGTGAACGGTTCGGACTTCCGGCTTCACTGCGGAAAACCGGGCGATGTGCCGTTTTCGGTGAAGCGCGTCACGCTTTCGGACGTGCCGTTCGCCAATTCGGATTTCCAGCTGGCGGTCGCGCGTGTCTGGCAGACGCGCTACACCGGACCGGCGAAGGACTACGTCGATCCTTCGACGCTCAAATACAAGGTGATGACCGGCTACCAGGGTTGGTTCCGGACGCCCAACGACATCGAGGACGGCGGTTGGCGCCATTGGATCTCGGGCCAGACCATGGCTCCGGACAAATTCACCATCGACATGTGGCCGGATCTCACGGAATACGATCCAGCCACCTTGTTCCGGGCGGGAAGTGTGACGACCGCCAGCGGCGGTCCTACCCACATTTTCTCCTCCGCATCCTACCCCGCCGTGTTGAAGCATTTCCGCTGGATGCGGAAACACAACATCGACGGTGCCTGGCTGCAACGTTTCCGCATGCATGCCGGGTCCGAAACCGATTTTGTGCTGCACAATATTTCGCGGGCCGCCGCCGAGGAAGGGCGCGTCTGGGGTGTCGAATATGACGTGTCCGGCAAGTCGGACAGCGCGGTCCTCGGCCTTCTCCAGGCAGACTGGCTGTGGCTCACCAGCCAGTTCGACATCCTCAATGATCCACGTTATGTCCGCGAGGACGGCAAGCCGGTGGTGTTCATCTGGGGTCTTCCGGTGCCGGACCGAAATTTCACTCCTGCCACCGCGGATGCCGTGGTGGATTGGTTCCAAGACCAGGGCTGCCACGTGATCGGCGGCATTCCCAATGTCTGGAGCACGCTCAGCCCCGCGTGGCAGACCCACATCGCGAAATACGACGGTGTCCTCGTCTGGCAGAGCACGAATACCTCGGAGGTCACCACCTTCAACAACCGCGGACAAGCCTACTACCCGCACATCTGGCCCGGCTTCTCATGGGCGCATCTCAAGAAACAACCCGCCAACCCGCCGACCCAATACACCGACCGCAATGGCGGCCAGTTTTACTGGGACAAAGGCCGGACATGGATCAACGCCGGTGCCGACCGCCTGTTCATCGGCATGTTCGATGAATACGACGAGGGTACCGCGATCATGCCGATGACCGACGACCCGCCGCCGCCCTACACGGATTGGGGCCGCTTCATCACCAACCAGGGCAAGCCCAGCGACTGGTGGATGATGCTCAGCGACGAACTCAAGCGCATGATGTGGGGCCAGCGGACGAACACCGGCACGCTGCCCACCGTCGAGTCCCTCGCCAACCGCTCGAACATCGGCCCGGAAGCTTCGATCGATCTCGGCGCGACCAATCTTGTCAGCTCCCTTTCGCAGATTGAGCAAGGAGACGGCGACACCATCGTGGAAACCGTGGGCGGCAGGGAGTGTCGCGGCAATGAGGTGCCTGCCAATGACCGCTACATGTATTTCAATGTCGACAATACCTTCGCCTACCAACTCGTGAATGGCGACGTGACCATTGAAGTGGAATATTTCGACTCTGCCGACAACACCAGGTTGGCCCTGCAGTACGATAGCGCTAGCGCCGCCTTCACCACCCACCCGCAATCGATCACCACCACCAACAGCGGCACCTGGCGCACCGTGCGCTTTGAGATCGCCGACGCGTTTTTCGGCGGTCGGCAGAACGGCAGCGCGGATTTCCGCCTGAATTTCAACGGCAAGAAACTCAACGTGAACCGCGTTTGGGTGCGGCTGCCCGAGCCGAAAGCCTATCCGTTCACCTGGTCCAACACCGGCACCAGCCCGGCGCTCAACTGGTCGCAAAACGCGAATTGGCTCGGCGGTATCGTCGCGCAGTCGGATCCCACCAGCATCGTGCGGTTCTTCCCCGGCCAGACGCTGACCGGCGGATCGATTGCGATTTCCAACAACGTCGCCGACCAGGTGTTCAACCAACTCCAGCTTGGCGGCACGGCGGCACCCGATGCGGACACCATCGTCACTCTCGGTGGCAACGCGCTCAGTCTGGATGGCACCGCCCCCGCCATTGCGCTCGATGCCACCAAGACCGCCTTCGACCTCACATACGACATCGCAATGCCCCTCACGCTGCCCGGCACGACGGAAATCAGTGGCGCGGGCGATGCCGCCCTCCGCATCTCCGGCCCCATCAGCGGGAGTGGCTGCCTCACCAAGAACCACACGGGCACCACCACCCTCACCGGCACAAGCACCTACACCGGCCCGACGATTGTCAACGCGGGAACCCTCGATATCGGCGGCAATGGCAAACTGGGCGGTGGCACCTACAACGGGGCCATTTCCATCGCCAGCGGCGCGAGCTTGAAATACAGTTCCAGCGCCACGAACACCTTCCAGACGGGTGCCATCACCGGCGATGGATCGTTCACGGTTGACGGCCCCGGGCAGTTGTTTCTCAAGGGAACCTCGTCAACCACCTTCACCGGTGGCGTGACGGTCAGGAACGGCACCTTGAATGGCGGAGGAAACCCCGCCGCATTGGGCACGGGCGGGGTCACTCTGGGCGGCAGCGGGTCCGCCGGAGCGTCCTTCATCGGCGGACAGAACTTCGGCACGACCGTCAACGTCACCCTCAACACCCCCGACAGCGGCATCAATATCATCGGCGCGAATGGTGCCGGCTCCGGCATGGTTGTCGGGTCGATCACCTTGAATCACAGCGATCTGACCTTGCAGACCTGGGCGGCGGGAATGACGGCCGCCACCACCGTGACCGGCGGCGTGACCGGCACGGGCAACCTGATCCTCGACAACCTCAGTACCACAACTGGCAAGGTTGCCCTGAACACGGCGACGGTCAACCATGCCGGCACCATCACCAATCAAGGCGTAGGCACCACGGCCAACCAGATCAACGCCGACATCGGCGCGAACGTCACCGGCATCACCCAGAACAGCTCCACTTGTCCGCTGATCCTCAACGGCGCGAACACCTATCAGGGCGATCTCACCATCAACGCCGGCCTGGTCAGGATCTCCAGCGCTCCGAATCCCGCCAATGCCAATCCCGGCAACGACGCATCCACCGTCACCATCGTTCCCGCAGCTACCCTTGAACTCACCTACAGCGGCACTGACAAGGTCGGCCAACTGGTCATTGGCAGCACCACGAAGGCTCCCGGTGTGTATGGCAAATCCGGCTCGGCATCCCCGATCATCGGTATCCCCCAGATCACCGGCAACGGCACGCTGACGGTCGCAAGCGGACCGCCTTTTTCCTCATGGATCGCCAGCACTTTCGCCAATGGCCAGATCCCGGAGGGCCAACGAGGTAGCGGCGACGATTTCGACAACGACGGTATCCTCAATCTGATGGAATACGCCTTGGCCGGTGAGGACCCCACCGTTTCCAATGCGACGGTCGGAAGCTTGACCGGAGCCACCCTCAGCTTCACCAAGCGTCCGGGCACGATAGGTCTTGATTACGCCATCGAGGAATCGGGCGACCTTGGCGTCAGCGACGACTGGACGGAGGTCACGGGTGGCTCCTACGTGAACACCCCGAGCACCATCTCCTACACCCTCGCTGAAGGCAGCCTCGCAAGGAACTTTCTGCGTCTCCGGATTCTCTCCGACTGAGTGAACGCCCCTTCCTCAAAGGACAATTTTCGAGCGCTGGAAGGGGAGTCATCGGAGCTGCCAGTGGAGCCCTCTTGGAGTCTCACCGGGTTCCTTCAGATCATCATCGTCGCCCGTGCCCGAACAGGACCTGGCCGTCGAACAACTCGGTTGGGGCAGTCCCAAACGACCGCATCGATGACAATGTGTCGGTGGATCCTGGTCTTGGGAGGTGATTTTGAGAGGGATGACATCAGATGCTTTCTGCAAAAACCCTGTGTTTCGAGCGGGTGGATCGTGCCGGGATAATTGGGATGACTTATCCCTGTCGTCACTTTGAGGACTATCATCGACTGCTCTTTCCTCGTACCTTGGAAGCTTGAGTAAAGTTGGTCGCTAGGCTTCTGGGAAAACTCCTATTCCGGGAAGACCCTTCCGATCCTCAAACCCCAAAAAATCCATGAAATTACCCAGTTTAACGTCCCGCAGAAGATCCATCCGAAATCGAACCCTCTTTGCTGCTTTGGCGGCGATGACCCTCGGCTCCCAGGCCCTCATGGCCGACCTGACCCTTGCCCTTGGCGGCAGCGGTTCCGACGACATTCAGTCGGGCACCATCACCGTGACGCTCGGCAGCACCGAGGCCCCGGTGACCAATCAGGTATTCCTTGTTCCGGGCACCGAAATGAGCCCCCAAAGGGTAAGCGGTACGCTTCCCGGGCTCAGCGGAAGCTTCGACGTCAGTTTCCAAGCCTACGGGACCAGTGCAGAAAACTTCGTCCCAGCCGATTTCACCGGCGGCGATGCGTCCGTGAACCACACCAGCACTACTTGGGGTGTCAGGTCCGACATCAACCCCCTCGAGAATACCTTTCCGGGACAGGGGATCGTCTTCAGCTTCGATTTCAGCAATCTGGTCGGGGCATCGTCGATCGATCTCAAGTCGGTGCTGATGCAGAACGATTCCGACGGGGCGAGGCTCAACTTCCGGGCTGGAGGATCAGGCACTTCCACAGTCCTTTATGGGGGGGGTGTCGCAGGATCCTCCAACCAGACGGTGACTTTGGATCAGGCCCTGTCCACCAGTGATCAAGTCGGCTTTTGGTCCACAGGAGGCGGTCAAAGGCGGATGAAGGCATTCACCTTCAGCTTCGTCCCGGAAGGGATCACCGCTCCGGTCAACCTGACGGCCTCCACCAATGGCGTGGAAGTCGGTCTGAACTGGGATGACGACCTGTCCGGAACGCTCGCCTTCTACTCCGTGTTCCGCAGCGAGACCGAAGGCGGTCCCTTCACCACCCCGATTGCGACCAACCTCCTGACCAGCGAATACACCGACACCACCGTCGCCACCGGCACCACCTACTACTACGTGGTCACCGCCACCGATGATGTCGGCCCGACCGAAAGCGGGCCAAGCAACGAAAGGTCCATCGACGTCGTCATCCAGCGTCCGACCGGACTGGTCGCGACGCAGGGGGACAGCGTGATTGACCTCGACTGGAATGACAACACCTCGGGAATCCTCGGCTTCTATTCCGTCTATCGCAGTGAAACCGCGGGAGTGTTCGAGGATCCACCGATCGCGACCAACCTCCTGACCAGCGAATACTCCGACACCGACGTGACCAATGGCACCACCTACTACTATGTGGTGACGGCGACCGACAATGTCGTCGCCATCGAGAGCGCCAACAGCAATCAAGTCGTTGCCACGCCGTTCGTTCCGGTTCCGACCACCGAACTTTACACCCATCTGGACGCCACCGAGCTTGCCAGCGTGACCGTGGAGAATTCCAATGAAGTCACTGAATGGGCGGATCTCACGGCCAATGGCTTCAACGCGACTCCCGCTGTCGGTTCGGTCTTCTATCCAAGCGTCAGCGTCAGCGATTCCGGCCTCGAAGGACTCGAATTCGGCTCTTCCGGGAAGACCACCCTCACGCTCTTCGATACCGCCGGCCAAAACACCTGGCTCAACTTTGCGAGTGGTGCTGGGGCGCTTCCCTACACCGGATTCGCGGTCTTTGTGGCAGTCCATACGGAAAGCATCCTCGGAGGAATCAACCGGGACGTTGTGATGGGCAACATTGAGACCAAGTTCTCGATCCGCTACGAAAACGGCCGGCCGCGACTGTTCTTCGGCGGTACGATCCTCCAGAACACTGCTGGTGCCGTCGAGGTGGCTGAGACCGTGATTTTTGCGGTGAATTACAATGCCTCCACCGGAGAAACGGCATTCTGGGACTCCCAGAGCGGGGTCACCGCCACGGCCACCGTTCCGGCCACGGATTTCTCCGCCAGCGCGGACTTTTTCCTCGGAGGTAGTGTCAACGGAGACCAGTACATGAACGGCATGATCGGCGAGGTGATGATCTACCGTGGCACGATGGACGCCACCACCTTTGCGAGCGAGCGCAACGCGCTGACCTTCAAATGGGCCGGCCTGACCGCTCCCGTCGGCCTGGTGGCCACCCCCGGTGACAGCACAGTCGAACTCGATTGGTCGGATCAGGACGCGGATTCCTACAACGTCTACCGTGATTTCAACCTGATTGCCGAAAATGTGACCTCCAGCAACTACACCGATACCATGCTGACGAACGGAATCACTTATGAATATTCCGTTGAGGCGGTCAAAGATGGTGAAATCGGACCGGAAAGCGATTTTGTCACCGCCACCCCGTTTGCTTTCGTCACGGAAAGCGAACTGTACGTCCACCTCGATGCAACGGACGCTGCAAGCGTGACCGTCGAGAACACCAATGAAGTTCTCAGCTGGGCCGACTTGACGTCCAACGGTATCAACGCCGTCAAGGATGCCGGCATTTTGCTTTATCCCAGCGACAGTCTCAGTCCGACCAGCCTGTCGGGTCTCGACACCGGCGACGGCACCAAGAACACGCTGTTCGCCTTCACTAGTGCGGAACAGGACGCGTGGCTGAACTTCACGGACCCTGCCGGAGCGCTGCCCTACACTGGCTTCGCGGCCTTCGTCGTCTTCAAGGCGGATGCCATCCTCGGCACCGACAAACGGGACATCGTATTTGCCAACAACGGCAATCCGAGCGCGACCACTGGGAGCTTCGTCATGAAATACGAGGGAGGCATCCCTCAGGCGGTTCTCGGAGGCCAGACGGCATCACGTGGGAACGCGGTGGTCGAGGCGGGGGACACCGTGGTTCTCGCCGGAAACTACGACGTGGCGACCGGCGAATTTGAGCTCTGGGATTCCGAGAATGCCGCTTCGGCGACCATCACCGTGGCGGTCGGGGACTTCTCCAGCACCCAGAACATGTTTCTGGGCGGCAGCCTGAATCCCACCCAGTCGATGGATGGCATGATTGGCGAAGTGAAGATCTACCGTGGCGCAATGACTCCGGCTGAATTCGAGGCGGAGCGCAATGCGCTGAGTCTCAAATGGCTCGGAGCGATCCCCGTCTCGGGCTTCTCTTCATGGATCAGCGGCCCATTCGCCAACGGCAGTGTTCCTGAAGACCAGCAGGGACCGGACGACGACTTCGACGAGGACGGCATCAGCAACCTGCTCGAATACGGGATCGCCGGCGAGGATCCGACCGTGCCGAATGCCGCGGTGGGCACCCTCACCGACACCAGCCTCAGCTTCACCAAGCGTGATGATGCGGTCGGCCTCACCTATGCCATCCAGGAATCCACCGACCTTGGGGTCAGCGATGACTGGACCGAAGTCACGGGCGAAACCTACGTGAACGATGTGACGACCATCTCGTTTGGGTTCACCCCCGGCACACCGGCAGCGAACTTCCTGCGACTTGAGATCACGAATTGATCCAAATATTCGCCCGACGTTTGATTTTGATCGGCCGGCCTCACTGAGGCCGGCCGTTTTCGTTCGGTTTTTCAGCCCTTGTCATCACTTTGAGGACTATTCGGAACTCGTGTTCTTTTGCAAATTTCAAGGGTGGCAAGCGCCTTTACGGCTTCAACCCATCCCAATTGAATCAAAACCCGAAGCAAAAAATGAAAACCAAATTACTCCCGCTACTCCTTCTTGCTGCCAGTCCTTCTGCCCACGCGGTGCTGGTCAGTCTCAACGACCACGGCGGCAACGAACAGGTCAATACCACGATCGTCGCCAACGGTGGTTATGAACTCGGCACCGGAGACACGGTCCCGGACAATTGGTCCCGTGCGGGCCAGCCATTCTACGATACTCCTGCCAACGCAGGGATCACCGGGGCCTTCTCGAACCTTCCCGCTTCCGGCAAGGTGGCCTACTTCAAAGCCGTTGAGGGCAACGTCAACAGTCAATACTTTCAGAACATCACTGGCCTTGAACCCAACACGGCCTATGTCCTGAGTGCCTATCTCTGGAACAATTCCAACCCTGGATTGGGTCGCAATATCAACGTCGTGATGGATTTGAATGACGCTCCAGGTGAGGCTCAACAAGTCTTGGGCGGCGCTGTCGCCAATGCCGCAGAGGGCTATTTTGCCTATGCGAATTTCAACACCACTACTACGGGCACTGACGTGCGCGTCAGGTTGTTCAGCCCAGCGGTGATCTATTCGGCCGGTGAAGCCGGTACTCCCTTGTTTGCCTGGGACAATGTTTCGATCACCAAGGCGAGTGAGTTCTCGCCGGTCCCCGAACCTTCGGTCGCCCTGCTCGGTGGCCTTGGCCTGCTCGGTCTCCTCCGCCGCCGCCGCGCCTGATCTCCCGCTGGGGAACACAAGTTTCGCAGCCAAGCGTTCTTTCCCAACTCCCATCCGGCCACGGGTGGGAGTTTTTCCGTGGAAGGGAGCAAGGACATGCCTGTCCTGTGTCGACAGGCACGGCTTGTGGCTCGGGATCGGGTCACAGGGTCCAAAGTCCGAACCGCCGAGTGCTTGGGATATTCCTGTTTTCCGAATGAAGCGCTTGCATCCGTGTCGTCGCTTTGAGGACTACCCAAGGAGCCGACGTTGTTGATCATGACTTCATGGGAGGAATGAAAAAGGTTCCTGCTTTCCCTAAACAAAACCACGAATCATGAAATTAAACCGAAACTCATTGGTCCTCACTGCCATCTGCTCGCTCGGCCTTGCCAGCGTCTCACACGCTGCAATGGTCCTCAGCTTTAATGGCGATGGTGGTGGGACTGCAGCCTCAGTTGTGAGAACCCAGTCGGGAACCATTACGATCGACCTTGGTGACGCGAGCACGTCGATGGTGAATACCGGCGGTTTGAATGCTCCTTCAGCGTCTGGCTCACTTGCCGGGCTGACTGGAACCCTCGGCATCAGCTTCATCGCCCTCGGAACCTCTGCCGATAACTTTGACCCCGTCGACTTCACGGGTGGCACGACTTACGGGGTGGACAAGTTTACGAGCGTCTACACCACCTCAAGCACCTGGGCGGGCGGTTCGGATATCAACGAGAACGTGAACAATTTCCCGGGACAGGCGATCGTGTTCACTTTGGATCTCTCCAACGTGGTCGGGGATACCTCGAATCTGGCCCTCACGGCCGTTGCGATGCAGAACGACACCGATGGGGGTGCCCGAATCAACCACCTGGCCAATGGAGCCCCTTCATCCACCGCCGTCTACGCGGGTGGTGGTACCCTTGGAAACAATGTGGAATATGACGTTTCTCAAGTTCTTGCTGACGGTGACGCCCTCGCATTCTGGACCGCCCCGAGTTCCGGTCAAAGGCGTCTTCGTAGTTTTACTTTTGACGTGATCCCTGAGCCATCGGTCGCATTGCTCGGCGGTCTCGGCCTCCTGGGCCTGCTGCGCCGCCGCCGTGCCTGATCCCTGACCCCGGGAACTCCAATTTCGGAATCTTCCTTTGCAAGCTCCCATCCAGAGACGGATGGGAGCTTTTTCATACCAACACCTGCCTTGCCCCACCATGAACCCCAGTTTCCCCAGCTGCAAAACTTTCATCCCTGCGACCCGGATCCGGTGGTGGAGCACATTGCTCGTCTCCGCTTCCTTTGCCGCCACCTTGCACGGTGACGTGCTCGATCAAGTCGATCCTTTCATTGGCACCGGCTTCCACGGCCATACCTTTCCCGGCCCCACCACTCCCTTCGGCATGGTGCAGCTCAGCCCTGACACGCGCACCTCCGGTTGGGATGCCTGCGGCGGCTACTATGATGACGATACCGAGATCTGGGGTTTCAGTCACACCCATCTCAGCGGCACCGGGATCGGTGACTATGGTGATGTGCTGATGATGCCTTTCACCGGTGAAGTCGGCATCAGCTCCGGCACCCCTAACAAGCCGGACTATCAATATCGATCTCCTTTCAGGAAGGAGCACCAGGCCGCCAGCCCCGGCTACTACAGCGTGTTGCTCGATCGCTACCAGATCAGTGTCGAGCTCTCAGCCACGCCGCGTGCAGGCATCCATCGCTACACTTTCCCGAAAGCGGACAAAGCCGGGGTGGTCATCGATCTGAAACACAGTATCCAGAACCGTCAGACGCTCGAAGCGGAGATTGAGGTCGTCAACGAGCGTGAAATTCGCGGCTGGAGACACGTCAAAGGCTGGGCACCGAATCGCCGCATCCATTTCCACGCGGTGTTCTCCAAGCCCTTTGTCGCCGAACTGTATTCGAACGATGCCTTGAACACTGGTGTCAAACTCAAGGGCAAGCAGCTCAAGGCAAAACTCAAGTTTGCCACCACGGATGGCGAGCAAGTCCATATCAAGGTCGGCATCAGCCCGGTCGACATGGACGGGGCGAGGAAGAACCTGATGGCAGAGATCCCCGAGTGGGACTTCGACGGCGTGGTGGTCAAGGCGGAGGAGCAGTGGGAAAAGCAGCTCAACCACCTCCAGATCACCGGCGGGACCGAGGACCAGCGCAAGATCTTCTACACTGCGCTCTACCACACCGCCATTTCCCCGAATCTGGCCAGCGATGTCGACGGGCGCTACCGCGGCATGGATCAGAAGATTTACGAGGATCCGGCCTACACGAATTACACCGTTTTTTCGCTGTGGGACACCTTCCGCGCCCAGCACCCGCTCTACACCATCATCGATCCGAAGCAGGATCAGAAATGGATCCGCTCACTGCTGCGCAAGTACGACGAAGGTGGTATTTTGCCAATGTGGGACCTCGCCTCCAACTACACCGGCTGCATGATCGGCTACCACGCCGTGTCCGTGATCGTCGATGCCTACACCAAGGGCCTGCGCGACTTCGACCTCGACAAAGCCATGGAGGCGATCGTGTTTTCCTCCGTCTATGACGACAAGAAGCCGATTCCCTATCACACCGAGGACGTCAAAAATGACCTGATGCCCAAGGCCAAGCTCTACAACGCCAGCATGGGCTTCATCCCCGCCGATCTCGAAAACGAGTCCGTCTCCAAAGCTCTGGAGTTCGCCTACAACGACTGGGTCATCGCGAAGATGGCGGAAGACATGGGGCGTGAGGAGATCGCCCGGGAGTATTTTGAACGCGGACAGCGTTACCGCACTTACTTCGACCCGAAGACCGAGTTCATGCGCGGGCGGACCAAAGATCGCTCATGGGTCGAACCATTCGATCCCAACAACGCCAACCATCGCAAGGGCCAGTATGTCGAGGGCAACGCCTGGCAGTGGACGTGGTTCGTGCCGCACGATGTGCCCGGGCTGATCCAGTTGTTTGGCGGGCGTGATGCGTTCGCGAAGAAGCTCGACCTGTTGTTCACCACCGACTCAACCCTGACCGGGGAAAAAGTCTCCGGCGACATCACCGGGATGATTGGCCAATACGCCCACGGCAACGAGCCAAGCCACCACATCGCCTACTTGTTCAACTGGGTCGAGCAACCCTGGCGCACTCAGGAAATCCTTCACCAGATCATGACCGAGTTCTACCTGGCCACACCCGGCGGCATCATCGGCAACGAAGACTGCGGCCAGATGTCCGCTTGGTATATTCTGAGTTCGATGGGCATCTACCAGGTCGCACCCGGCGACACCCGTTTCTCGATCGGCATCCCGCTGTTCCCCGAGGCACGCGTTCCGTTGCAGGACGGCAAGGCATTTGTCGTGAAAATGAAGAACGGCGGCGAGGCGAATCCCTACGTCCAGCGCGTCACCCTCAACGGCAAGCCCTTGACCGAACCCTTCATCGACTACACCGACATCATGTCCGGTGCCGAGCTGGTCTTCGAAATGGGCGACCAGAAAACGGTGTTCTGGAAGAATCCGTAGTCGGGAGAGGGGAGCGCGGCAGGGGAGCAAGGGCATTCGCCTGGCACGCTGTAGCTTGCCGAAGGCGGCTGCCCTGTCGCCTCACCCCAGACTCGCCTTGTGGATGCGTCGCAACCATTTGGGCGTGGGTTTTCCTTCAAAGACCCAGTGGCCCTGTTCGTAAACTGCCACCTTACGAAAGGGTTCACGCAGATCGTCGTTGTCGAAGATCCAGACATGCGGCAATTCGCGGATGGCGCTTTGCAGGTTGGCAAGGGTGCGTGGAAAACGGGTGATGAGTTTGTCCGACGGCACGTCATGACCTCCCTGGGAGACCCGCATTGCCACGCGCTGCTCCGAAACCTCCGGTCCGGAAATGCCGATGAAGCAGAGGATCACCGTGTAGCCCCGGGAAGCCGCATCTTTCAGGAACGCCAGCTTGTCGCCAACCGGATCGGAAAAGACCGTCTCGAACACAAAACTCTCTCCTTGTTCGACCAAGGCGCTGCGCAGGGATCCGGCCACCCGCGCGGCGACGTAGGACTCCATTTCCAGCTCCAGCGCCAGCACATCGGCATTGATGAACCTGAGGCCGGCCGGTTTGAGATGGGAGTGATAGAACGTGGTCTTACCGGCACCGTTAGGGCCGGTCACGGCCACGATCAACGGCCGCTTGTCGATGGCGGAGCTCATCGCCTGGTACGTTTGACGACTTCAAACCGGCGATTGACGAAGCGGCCGGTGCTGCGTTTTCCATCCGCGGTGGTGCGGATGAGCAAGCCGGGCGTATCGGCCGCTTCGTAGTGAGGATAGGGCAGAGCCTTGAGGTGCTCGGCGACGCGTTTGTGACCCTCCGGCGAGTTCGTGGATTCCAAGCATTCGGAGATTGGCTTGACGCCCCCGGCACGGGACAAGGCCATCGCCTGGACGCCCTGCAGGAGAGGTTCCATCGCACGTCCCAGCTTCGCCCAGAATTCAATCTGCCCGGCAATGGAACGTTCCGCCGTCTCAGCAGTGAGGCGGGCGTCAAGGACCAGCTTGTCGGAAAGTTTCACGGGTTGGCTCATGAACCAAAGGTAGCAAAAAGCTACCCAAGGTCAAGAGCTGGGGGGCAGGTTCTGGTTCCCCAACTCAAACTCTTCCTCCTCCGCTGTGCGGTCGATCAACGCGGTGTTCACCTGACGGTGCCCTCGCTTTTCCAACCGCCGGGCCGTCGGCCACTCCGCTTTCCGTGGATTCGGAGAACGCTCGGACTTTTCCCTTCAAATCCCATGAATGTCATCACTTTGGAGACTATGGGCTTCTGAGAATTCAGTGATGATCAGGATGTTATGGGAGGAAAAGATCCAAGGTCCGCTCCCGTGAAAAACCCAGTCCTATAGACCGTCCCCGTTCAAGTCGATGAAACCCAAGCATCAAAAACTCCTCCTCGCCGCCATTTCGCTCACGATATCCGTGCCGGTTGTGCATGCCGGACAAATCTGGGACGGCGGCGGCGTGAATGATAACTGGACCTCGCCCGCCAATTGGGATGGGAACACCTCTCCCAACTTCAACAACGAGATTAATTTCAAAGGCGATACCCGCACTTCCCCTATCAACAATCTTGCTGCCGACACCCTCATCGGTGGTATCAGATTTGAAAATAACGGAGATGCAGGCTTTGATGCCGCCTTCAACCTCCTTGCCACAGGGAATGGCATCACCCTTGGCGGCGGCATCGTCACCGAGACTGCATCGACGTTGATCACGGACACCATCGGTTTCGACATAATTCTCAATGCCAACCGGACGATCACCACCAAAACGAATCACAATCTCACGATCACCGGCATCATCAGTCAGGATGCATCTAACCGCAACCTCAGCAAGGCAGGCGCGGGCACCCTGACGCTCAGCAATACCGCCAACACCTTCGCCGGCCAAGTCCTCTCGGATTCAGGGACGATCCAGGTCACCAAGTTGCAGAATAACGGAACCGCCAGCAGCATCGGAGCGGGCAATGGCTCGATCCGTCTGGGCAACAATGCCACCGCCACCCTCGAATACATCGGCACAAGCGACAGCAGCACCAACAAGATCATCCAAATCGGTACCAACACCGCCACCAACACGGGCAACGCGACGATTCTTAACAACAGTGCTTCTGGCAAACTCACGTTCACCGGCAACAACTTCAACGCAACTGCCGGCGGCGGTATCACGGTAGCCCGTGCGCTGACGCTTGGCGGCAGCTACACCGGGGCAGCCAACGAAATCACAGGCGTCATCCAAGACCACAACACAGCCGGCGGGGGTATCGTCTCGCTCACCAAGGAGGGAGCAAGCAGCTGGGCTCTCTCCGGCAACAACACCTATACCGGCACCACCACCATCAGTGGCGGCGTGCTCAATATCCAGCACGCCAACGCGCTGGGCGGCACCGCTGCCGGCACCGAGGTTGCGGCTGGTGCCACGCTGCAGTTGCAGGGAGGAATCAGTTATGCTGCGGAAGCCTTGACCTTGAACAACAACACCATCAACAGCCCAATGCTGCAAAATGTCAGCGGGGATAACACTTGGAACGGCAATATTACGACCACTGGCAATGTGGCGAGTAGCTATGCCCGCTTTCAGTCGGATGCAGGCACCCTTACCGTGGCCGGGACGATTGATACCGCTGCCAATGACGACAGCTCCGCAGTGCTACAGGGGAACAGCGCGATTACGGTCACCGGCAAGATTACCGGCGATGGAGGCCTGTTCTCCAGCAACAACGGGTCGGGCATCCGCACCATCAGCAACATCGGCAATGACTATACCGGAGCTACCACCCTCAGCGGCGGCACATTGAGCGTTGGTTCGACGGGCAACCTCGGCGCTGCCGCCTCCAATCTGGTGTTCAACGGCGGCACCCTGCAAATCACCGGGACAACCTTGAGTGATTTCTCCACTATCGGTCACACGGTCTCGTTCAACGCAGCCAAGACCGTAGGCTTGGACATCGACAATGCTGCCCACACCTTTACGGTTGATCAAGTATTGGATCAAACCACCGGCGGCTTCACCAAATCCGGTTTGGGCACGGTGGTCCTCAATCAAGCCAACACCTACGCCGGCGGCACCACCATCAGCGAAGGCACGCTGCAACTCAGCGGCAGCGGCAGTTTGGGCTCAGGCAGCTATGCCGGTGGCATCAGCATCGCAAGTGGCGCGCTCTTGGGATTATCGGGTTCAGGGAACCAGATCCTGAGCGGTGTCATCACCGGAGCCGGCACCCTGCGACTCGAGACCGGGGGCGTGACTCTTTCCAACGGCGCCAACGATTTTGGGGCGCTGACCATTGCCGGCGGTTCCAGCCGGGCCTTCATCAACAACCCGGGGGCTGCGACTACCGTCAACGTCGACGCCGGCATCCTGGTGCTCAATGCCACCGGTGCCTATGACAGCGCGGTCAATGTCGAGAACAGCGGCGGGATCGCCGTGCGTGCTTCGGGGGGGGCAACCCTGGCGAACGTCACGCTGCCCGGTTCCGGCACCGTCAGTTTCAACAACGATGACGCGACCACTCGCTCCCTTACCATCAGTAGCGGCCAAGCCCTCACTGGCAACCTGAACGTCAACCTCGGCGGGGGCCGAACCAACGTCAACGCGGTCGGAGATGTGGAATTGTCCGGAATCCTGTCCGGAGCTAGCGGCGCGCTGACCGTGGATAGCCCTGGCACTCTGGCTGGTCGCTTGATTCTCTCCGGTGATAACACCTACGACGGTTCCTCGACTGTCAATGGCGCTACGCTCATGATCGCTGGAAACCAGACCGGTGCCGGGCAATTTGTGGTCAATAATGACGCGGTTCTCCAGTTCGGTGATGGCACCTCGACGGACGGTTCGGCGGTGAATGCCGGGACGGTATTCGTGAACAACACGGGCACGGTGAACCTCTTCAAGACGGATGGCGGCACCTTCGGCAATTCGGTTGCCAGCAATCCAAGCGCGACGATCACCCTGAGCGGAACCAACCTCTCTGGCACGACCAACGAATTCACCGGCACGTCTTATTCGAACGGAGGCTCGATCTCCACGCTGTCGACCAATGCCGGTGCGATCCTGGAGTTCTCCAACGCCTCGGCTCTCGACATCAAGGGCACGACTTTGACCGTCGGCGGAGCTGGCGACACCTTGTTCTCAGGAGCGATTTACAACAGCACCGGCAGCGGTCTTGTGACCAAGACCGGCTCGGGAACCGCGATTTACCAAGCGGTTAATACTTACGGCGGTGTGACCGCCATTGATGAGGGAGCGATTCGAGTTGATACCGCGCCGACTTCCGGAGGCACGTATTTCGTTGGCAACGGCGGCACGACTGGAACGGCCGCATCCTTGCTGCTTGGTGGAGGCACCACGGGACTGACCGGCGGAGTTACTTTCGATCGCGCAGTGACCAGCAATCCTGGCGATGGAACGAATCGCACGCTTGGAGGAACAAACACCAGTGGCACGAACACCTACAGCAGCACGATTGTATTGGACGGTCTATTTGGTGAGAACCGATCGGTGAACCTTACGGCGGCGTCGGGCGGCACGGTGGCATTTACCAATGTGATTTCCGGCCCGGGTCAGAACCTCACCAAAACGGGTAACGGCACCATCGTCCTCTCCGGCAACAACACCTATGGCGGTGCGACGAATGTCGATGAGGGCACGCTGGTCATCGACGGCGACCAAAGCGGTGCCACTGGCGATCTCACGGTCGCCAATGGAGCGACGCTTGGTGGCAGTGGGACGATTGGTGGAGACGTGGAGATCAGCGGCACCCACATGGTCGGCAACAGCCCGGGGATCCAGACGGTCAAAGGCAACCTGAGATACAACGCCGGATCCATTTTCGAGTGGGAGCTGATCGGCAATACCGTTGCCGGGCGGGGAACCGACTACGATGGAGTGAATGGCAGCGCGACCAAGGATCTGACGATCGTGAGCGGGGCGATTTTTGACATCATTCTGGATGGGAGCAGCAATGGAGGGAGTTCCTCGGTGAGCTTCGCGAATGCCTTTTGGCAATCCGACCAGCAGTGGGATGTCTTCACGGGTTTTAATAGCGTGACTGGAAACTTCGGTCTTGGAAGCGTGACGGTTGACTCGCTGGGCGCGGACTTCACCAGCTTTGGTAGCTTCTCGTTGGCTGGGACAGGGGGGACCTATTCGCTGAACTGGACGGCGGTTCCCGAGCCGACCAGCGCGCTCGCCGGACTGCTGCTGGCTGCCGGCCTGCTGCGCCGCCAGCGTCGGGATTGATTCGACGGAGATGCCAGGCGGGACGTCTTGTCGTCACTTTGAGGACTGTCCAATCAGCAATGGTGCGCTGTATGTTCATGGTATGGGCAATCGAATCGCTTCGGCTTGCTCTCAAAACCATTTAGCGATGGAAGCCGGACCCGCTTCTGCGGCGAACACCGTCCTTTTTTGCCGATGGTCCTTTTAGGAGGAAAATCATCATTTTCATGAACCCAAAAAACTCCCGCTGTATTCCATCTGAGCTTGTTTCCAGGGCGGACGACCGTGGATTTGCGCTCGTCGTCACGCTTTCCACAATGGTTCTGCTGACGCTCCTTGCGGTTGGACTATTATCACTCTCGATGGTCAGCCTGCGCTCGGCGTCGAGCAGCGAAGCGCAGCAAGAGGCGCAGAACAACGCACGTCTTGCCGTGATGCTGGCGCTTGGTGAACTGCAGAGCGAGCTCGGCCCGGACCAGCGGATCTCGGCCTCCGGTGGCCAGCAGCTCGATGGCGAGAGCAAGTCCGGTGGCCAGCATTGGACGGGCGTCTATGATGCGTGGCTGGAAGGCAGCGAGCTGCGGCCGGAGCCGAGCTTCCGCCGTTGGTTGATTTCCGGCGATGAGAACGTGGTCACCGATGAAGGGGCTCCGGCCAATGCCGCACCGGCGTCGAAGCGGGTGCCGGTGGTGGCGGCGGACGATGACAATGAGGCGGTGGAAGCCGGCATCATCGATCTTCCCTCCGGTGGTTATGCCTGGTGGGTGGGCGATCAGAACATGAAAGCCAAGATCGGTGGAACGGTCGAGCCGGCTGCCAATGAGGAAATCGCCGCAGCGCGTCTTCAGTCCGCGCCGCGTGCTGCGCATGAAGTGTTTCTTGGCAACGAAGTGGCGGCCGACGATCCGCTGTTGGACCGCCTGGTTTCTTTGGAATCCGTGGATTTGATCAGCAAGCCCGAGGACGGACTTTTCCACGCGGCCACCACGGATTCCCTCGGCGTGCTGACCAACGTGCGCAGCGGAGGTTTTCGCAAGGACCTGAGTTTTCTGCTGGAAACCCCACAGCCCAAGCCCAATTCCCGTGAAGTCGCTCCGCTTTACGTGGCGGGGTCCACGCCGGGCATCAACTTCGGCGAGTTATGGGTGGATCACAACGTCTGGAGCGAACTCGAGTACCTTTCCAGTCCTCCCAAGCATGCCGATGGCGGCTCGATTCCTTCCGGGATGCCTTTTCTGGTGAGCACCTCGGCCAAGAATGATCCCTTCCTGCTGTACAAGCATTTGCCGCGGCTTCAGCTGACGCTGCTCTACTCGCTGATCAGTCGCAGCAAGACGGTCGACGGCGAGAAACAGTATGACCTGTTCCTGGTCGCCGACCCGGTATTCACGATTTGGAATCCATTCGATGTCTGCCTTCACGTCCCCGAAGATGCCTTCGCTACCTTCAAAAGTTGGGCGATCCCTTATGATTTGAACTTGAAGCTGGAGAACGGGCCGACGGGCAGCAGGACCTCATACCGCAATTCGATCAAGCGACTCTCGAACAACCGGCTGTTCTTTTTCTATGGCCAGCTGGGCCGCAATCAAAGTCTGGTGCTGCGGCCGGGGGAGGTGCAGGTCATCGCCCAGGGCTTTGGTGAGTCGATCAAGGACGTGCCCGGCGGCTCGTGGCAATTTGATGGGAAACTCGGCTGGGAATTTGCCTCGGGCTACGCCTATCCGATCCCTTACGAAACCAATCCCAAGTTCAAGACCGGGGCCCAGAAAATAACCTATTCGATGACTCCCAATGTGGAGAAGAGTGATGCCGGCATGTTCCTGTGGAGTTATAATATCGGCGAGTTGGTCGATGGCTCCGGCACCACCAAGTATGTCGGTAGCTTCAACATCGACCTGGTCTACTCGCGCCTGAGCAGTGAGAAACCGATCGCCGCCTCGTCTTTCCCGAACATTTTTCCTGAGATTCCACTCGATGTTTCGGCGTCGAAGACGATTGCCCAGCTGGACGGCAACAAGTGGCCGATCTGTGTCTTTACGTATGGCTTGAGGACCGAGACCGACCCCTACTTCTCCGGCGGCCAGACGCCGGGGACGCGCTTCACCGGACGGGCCTTGCTGCGCGCGAACGAAACATCGGTGGCGCAGGATTTGTATCAAATGACGCCGGACATCGTCCGCGCCTCACCGCTGCAGGTCGGCATGCGGCGGGTCAACAGCCTCAACAGCCCGATCATCGACTGCGACAGCCGTGGGCTCGGTTTCTTCGGCGCGGAATACGGGGCGGCCGGTGGGGTGTCCCATCTGGTGACCCGTTCGATTCCCCGGGCGCCGATTCATTCGCTGGGAGCCCTCCAACACGGGGCGGCCGAGGGCACCAAATTCGGTCAGGCCCGCGGCGAGAGATCGTGGTTCGCACAGCCATCGATCAGTCATGCGATTTCCAATTCGTTTGCCCCCTCCATTTTCGAGCCCGGCGAGATCCGTGGCACGCTGGCCGGGCGGGATGCGGCGGATCATTCGTATCTGGCGAACCTGGCGCTCTGGGATGACTACTTTTATTCGTCAATTTCGCCACGCAGCGCTTCCGTGCACAAGCGTGCCGGCCCGGCCTACCGGGAACAGAAGGAACGCTTCGAGTCCTTCCTTGCCACCGACAGTGCCGATTATCAAGCGCTGCCCAACGAACGGATGAGACCGTGGACGTCCGACCCTGAAGCGACGCTGAAAGA
>NZ_JBATWY010000255.1:0-17282 GCF_049672945.1 Haloferula sp.
AGGACGGATCGAGGGACTAAACAACCAGGTGGCGAGAGTAGTTCACCGGGCCTGCGGAGTCCGCGACCTCGACTACCTCTTCCTCCGGTTGAGACAACAAACCGTCATGCGTTAGTGTCGAAGAACCGAAAGAATATCGTCCAGTTCAGTGTCCGCTATGACGCACGTCATGAGATGGGCGACTGGATTTCTCCGGACTTCCCCGATGCGGACTGGAACGCCGCGATCGAGAAAGGCACTCCCCCGGCGGCTCCTTGGTACAAGCTGGTAAAGAACTACGTGCCTGCCTTGATCAACCACGGGCTGAAAGACTACGAGAACTATCCGGCATCGAAATTTCCCTTTGTCAGCAAAGGGGAGGCCATCATCTGTGAATTACCGTTCAATAAACAGATTACCCCCTACCTAGAGGTGGAGGCCGACGCCGGTCTTGAAATCAAGATCACGACGGACAACCGCCTCAATCAGATCAACGCTTACTACACGACCAAACAAGGAAAGCAGTCCTTCGAGAGCTTCTCCTGGATGAATGGCCACACGGTGAATTACGAAATCCCGGCTGGGGTCAAGGTGCTGGGACTGAAGTATCGCTGGATGAGCGTTGGCGACATTGCGGCTGGTTCGTTTGAATGCAGCGATCCCTTCTACGAGCGTCTCTGGTGGATGGGCCGGAACACGCTCTTCGTTTGTGCTCGCGATAACTTCATGGATTGCCCCGACCGCGAGCGTGCTTGTTGGATTGGCGACGTGGCGGACCAGGCCAGCTACCTGTTTTACTGCATGGACGATGCCGGGCGGCAATTGCTGAAAAAGGCGATTCGAATCACCATGGCCTACAGCCACGAAGGAGTCTACGGCGCCCTCGGCCCGCTGCGTCTGCGGGAACTTCCCACCCAGAGCCTGCAGTTTGTTGATCAGTGCATTTGGCAGTACTATCTGAACACTGGTGATAAGGAAACCCTTCGCTATGCCTACCCGTTTGTACGTGATTATCTGAATCTTTGGAAGATGGGTGCTGATGGCTTACCCAAAAGAGCGAAACGCTCCATGGACTCCTGGAACTGGAGCGATTGGGGTCAAAAAGGAACCGTGGATGACAAGGTGATTCTTGATTCGCTCTATTTCATGGCGCTGAACAGCGCAAAGAAGATGGCTCGGGAGCTGGGTAGAAAGCAGGATCTTTCCTGGTATGACAAACGTATCGAGACCCTGAAAAAGGGCTTCAACAAGAAATACTGGACCGGGGAATACTACAGCAGCAATGCCAGCAAGTTTCAGGACGACCGCGCCAATGCGCTGGCCATTCTCAGCGGCGTCGCCGGACAAGACAAGTATGATGCCATCGTTGAAAACGTACTGATTCCGAACCAATTCTGCAGTCCGCATTTCGAGTGGATGGTGGAAGATGCGATGTGTTATGCCGGGCGTTATGACGCGGCACTCAAGCGGATGAAGGAACGCTACCAAAGCCAGGTGGACCGCAAGGGCTTGAGCACCCTCTATGAAATGTTTCCCAAAGGAGGATCCTATAATCACGCCTGGAATGCGCCGAATACGATCCTCGCCAAGCACATTGTCGGCATCGCCCCAACCAAGGTCGGTTGGAGCGAGTATCAGATTTTGCCAAACTTGGAGCACTTCACCACGCTGAAACAGGTGGTCCCCAGCGTGAAGGGCGACATCACCGTCGATATCGATAGGCACGAAAAGTCCTATGATCTCGAATTAGTCAGCCCGGAAGGCACGGTCGCGATCGCGGGTGTTCCAAAATCGATCGGACAAGTTGTTGAGATCACGGCCAATGGCAAGACGATCTGGAGCAGGGGCGGCTTCGCGGATAGCGGCCAAGGCATCACCACCGCTGGTGAAGACGAAACCCACCTCAAGTTCCGAGTCCCGCCAGGCACCTGGAAACTCTCCGCGACCGCAGAGTAATCCCAGCACGCAATTCACATGAAACTCATGGCTCGTGACTTTCTCCCCCTCGTGGGACTCATCTCTTCCCTCATAGCCGGACTCGCTGCTGCCGGGAATATCGCAGTCGATGATCTCAAGGCGGAACATCTCATCAATCCGATCCAGCTCGACACCCCGAAACCGCGCCTGAGCTGGAAGCTCAAGCCGGAGGATCCCAACGCTCGCAACATTTCCCAAACGGCCTATCAGGTGCGGGTCGCCAGCAGCCCGGAACGCTTGGCTGAAGACAAAAGCAGCCTCTGGGACAGCGGTCGTGTGGAATCCTCGCAATCGATTCTCATTCCCTACGGCGGTTCCCCGCTCAAAAGCGGCCAACGCTGTTTCTGGAAAGTCCGCGTCTGGGATCAGGACAAGCAGCCAAGCGATTGGTCCGAAACCGCATCGTGGGAAATGGCTCTGCTGGAGGCTGATGACTGGGCGGGGTCCCAGTGGATCGGCCAGGGAGGCGACAGTCGGAAGTCCGAGCATTCGGCACGCGAGCAATCGAAGAACAAGGAGAAGTTCGACTCCCATCCTTCACCGCTCCTGCGAAAGGAAGTCGACCTCAACAAGGAGATCCGGTCCGCAAGAGCCTACGTCAGTGGCATCGGCTACTTCGAACTCTACATCAACGGCGACAAGGTCGGCGAAAGCCTTCTCGATCCGGGCCAGACCAACTACGAGAAGCACACGCTCTACGTCACCCACGACATCACGAAGCATCTCCGCGCCGGTACGAACGCGCTAGGCTTCTGGTTAGGTAACGGCTTCTACGGCCAGAACCTCGCCTTCGATTCCGCGTTCGGATATGGCAAGCCCTCGGTCCGCGCCAAGTTCGTGATCGACTACAAGGATGGTAGCCAGGCCGAGTTCGCCACCACCACCGATTGGCGGACCGCCCAAAGCCCGATCATCTTCGACAATATCTACTGGGGAGAAACCTATGATGCCCGGCTTGAAATGCCTAACTGGTCGAAGCCCGGATTCGATGACTCGAAATGGCAGGCCGCCGTCGAACAAGCAGCTCCTTGCCCCGACGACAAACTCCGCTCGCAGTTGATCCCGCCGATTGAGGTGATGCAACGTCTCGATCCGGTCAATGTGATCCCCACCGGCGACGACAAATACATCGTCGACTTCGGCAAGAACATCGCGGGATCGGTCCGGATCACCGTCGATCAGCAGGCGGGAGACCTCATCAGGATCGTCCCGGCAGAAGTGCTCAACAGGGACGGAAAGAGCCTGAATATGAGAACCATGGGAGGTGCACCGGGAAGCGATCACGAACTTTGGTATATCTGCAAAGGAGGCGGACCGGAATCCTGGTCGCCCCGTTTTACCTACACCGGTTTCCAATTTGTCGAGATCAGCGGACTGAGAACGCCACCGACCAAGGAGACGATCCAGGCCCACATGGTCCACAGTTCAATCCGGCGCACCGGTGATTTCTCCTGCTCGGACGAGATGCTAAACAAGCAGTATCAAGCCAGCCTGCTCACCCTGGAAGACAACTGGCACTCAATCCCCGAGGACTGCCCGCACCGGGAAAAATGCGGCTGGCTGGGCGATGCGCACGCCGCCGCAGACATCAGCTTCTACAGCTACGACATGAGCCGTTTTTTCACCAAGTTCATGTGGGATATTAAGGACAGCCTCACCAAGGACGCAAAGGTCCGCAAGGTGTTGAAAAAGGGGCCAGGCGTGCCACCCATGGTCTCCCCGGGGAAGCGCGCCAACCGCGCCGCCAACATCGACTGGGCCGTCGCCTACGTGATCCTGCCATGGCGCATGTACCTGCACACCGGCGACGTTGATGTCTTCAAAGAGCACTATCCGCACATCAAGGATTTCATCACCTACTACGGGAGCTTCAAAGACAAACGCGGCATCATCGCCGATGGCCTGGGCGACTGGTGCCCGCCGCGTTGGGATCGAAAAGCCGCGCCGGAATTCATGGAATGCCACCCGCATGTTTCCGGCACCGCCTTCTACTACGAGGCACTCCAGATCACCGGCAAGATGGCGCGCGAAATGGGTGACACGAAATACGCGAACTGGTGCTTCAAGGAAGCCGAAGAGATCAACCGCGCTTTCCACAAAACCTGGCTCAAACCCATCGAAGGCTCATCCAAGAAATTCTACGGCAGCCAAACGGCGACAGTCATGGCGCTTCGCTTCGGCATGACACCGGATGCGCAAGTGGCCGATCGCATGGATGCCCTTCTCCATGACATTCACGAGCGTCACGACGGCCACCATTCCTGCGGCATCCATGGCCTAAGGCATTTCTACACCGTGCTCGCCGAGAACGATCAGGAGGCTCTCGCCTATCAGATGCTCACCGACACCACCTTTCCCGGACCCGGCTTCATCCTCAGCCAAGGTCTTTCGACCTGGCCGGAGCGACAATTCGACTGGTCCAAGCAGGAGTTCAGGAACTCATTGAACCACCCGATGCAAGGAGGCTTCACCGCCTTCATGCACGAATCGATCGGAGGCATCCAGCCAGGTTTCGACCAACCCGGCTACAAGCACTTCACAATCAAGCCGCACCTTACCTCGGAATTGAAATGGGCGAAGACCTGCATGCAATCGCCATACGGTCAGATCCGCAGCGATTGGAAGAGCAGCCCGGAAAAATTCGAGTGGAGCGTCGAAGTGCCCCCTAACTCCACCGCGACTCTCTATTTCCCCTTCAAGCAAGGCGACCAACTCCGCGAGGGGAAAACGAGTATCACAGAGAAAGTTCGCCTGATTGAGGAAGGCAAGCAGAGCTGGTTGGAACATGAAGTCGGCTCCGGAAGCTACGACTTTACGGTCGACAGGGGCTAAGCTATTCGAGTTCCAAACGTTTGCCGAAAGGTAGAGACTCTTACGCCCTGTCTCCATCGCTGGGATGTTGGTTCTCCGGGGAATTCCGCTTAAATACTATAGTTCAAGTAGGTCCTCAGGCCGGGGCCGGGATTTCGTCGAGAATCATGCTGACGATGCCATGCGCGTCGGTGCCGGAGAGGCGGGCCTCTGGTTCGATGACGAGGCGATGGGCGATGACGTCGGATGCGATCTGCTGGATGGTTTCCGGAATGACGAAGTCGCGCCCTTCGAAGAGCGAGAGAGCTTGGGAGACTTTCATCAGGGCGAGCGATGCACGCGGGCTTGCGGCGAGCTGAACTTCTTCGCGAGTGCGGGTGGCTGCGACAATTTCGACGATATAAGTTCGGAGTTCGTCGCTGATGTGGACCTGGCGGACGGCTTCCAGAAGTCCGATGACATCCGTCCGGGAGACGGCGGGTTCAAGTTGATCAACGGGGTGGCTTGTCACTTGATCGGAAAGGATCGAACACTCCTCCTCGATGCTGACATAACCCAGACGGGAGCGGGTCATGAAGCGGTCCATCTGCGCTTCGGGCAAAGGATAAGTGCCACGGAATTCGACGGGATTCTGGGTGGCGATGACGAAGAACAGGCCGTCGAGATCGTGGCGTTCGCCATCGATGGTGGCCTGGCGTTCGGCCATCGCTTCGAGAAGGGCGGACTGGGTGCGAGGGGAGGCGCGGTTGATTTCATCGGCCAGCAGGATGTCGGTAAAAACGGGGCCGGGTCGGAAGTTGAATTGCTGCGTGCGGGGGTCGAGCACTGAGATTCCGAGAATATCGCTGGGAAGGAGGTCGGGAGTGAACTGGACGCGTTTGAAAGTGGAGCCGGAGACGGAGCGGGCGATGGCTTTGGCGAGCGTTGTCTTTCCCGTTCCGGGGACATCCTCGATCAGGGCGTGACCACCGGCGGCAAAACAGGCGAGGATTCGTCGAACGGCTTCGTCCTGACCGCGGACGACCCGATGGACCGACTCTTCGAGTAGGGCGGCGGTTTCAGCTGGGGTGGGCATTGATGAGGGTTTCGGGGTGAGCGTCGCGAGAGGAGTGAGATCGGACTACTGCTTTTCGGCAAGTTTGTTGTGGGTATTCTGGATTTCCCTGAGCTCGGCGACGGCAGCATCCGGCAGGCGATCACCGAGGCGACTCCAGACGGAGGAGTTCAGGAACTCGCGTGAGCGGGTGTCGGCATGGAACAGCACGGACTCGGCGAAAACCCTTGCACCTGAGGGGGTTGTGACGATCGGATAGAGCATGTAGTAGGGCTCCTCATCGCGTTGATCGGAAATCGCCTGGGTGCTGACGGCAGCCCAGCGGCCGTGGCGGTGAATTTTGAGGATCTCGGTTTCGTGAGCCGCTTGCAGTTCGTGGCCGATGGTTCGGAAGAGTTTCTGCAGGCCTCGGACATCGTCGAAGGTGGCGACGGACTTGAGGATGTGGCGTGGGTTTCGTGAGCGGATGGCATCGAGCCACGCTTGAGCGGCGGCCAGCGCATCCTCTTCGCTTGGGGCGGAGTCCGCGGGTATCCCACCGAGGATGGCGGTGAGATTCATGCGTCTCATCCATTCGTCTTCGTCGAGTTTGCTGGCTTCATCGGCCCATTCGCGGAGGGTTTCCCGGGCTTCATTGGAGGTCTCGGGCTCCTCGCTTGGGATGCTCCAGTTTCCATCTTTTTCCTGGAGGAAGATCGGCTTGATCAGTCCTTTGCTGATCTGGGGGTTACGCGCGTCGAAAAGCGAAACAAGGGCGCATGCCTGATCGTCTTGCTTTCGGACTTCGAGCAGCAGTGGCGCTTGGCTGTCGCGACCACGATAGAATCTCCAGAGCTTCGCGGCTTTCTCAAGAACAGCTTGGGCTTCGCCTGACTCAGGGAGACTGATGTAGGGAAGCAGGGCTTCGAAACGGGGTCCCGAAAATGCCGTCTGAAATGACTCCATCAGATCGTCGGGACTGGAAAAGGAAAGGGGCTGCTGCCGGGCGAGAAGCTTTGCAGGGAATTTTTCAATCAATTCCTGATCTGTCGGATCGGCTTTGCCGGGGAGTTTCCCTTCAAGGAGCCACGAGGGAAGTCGAAGTCGCCAATGATCGCCGGAAACCTTATCAAGGGGGAAATGGAAGACTTTGGTGGCGATGTTGACGGGGCTGTTTTCCAGAGGGGAAAACTCGCCCACGCTGACGAAGGCACCGTCTCCAAACGTGTCGGTTTCAATGATGGCGCGGGCGCCGGAATGGTTGGTGATTCTTTGCCATGCTTGGTTGGTGTCGGCGGATTCTCCCATGCAGCTCGAGACGAATCGGAGGGTTTCGTCCCAGTCTTCGGGCAGGGGTTCCTCCAAGCCGCCGAGATAGACGAGTGCAGCGGGCAAATCTCGAGCGCGGCAGGCTTCGATGAAGCCCTCGACCAGGTCTTCTTTCGAGAGCTGCCGTAGCTCGTCAAGGCTGCCGGCTTTTCGAATGTCGGCCAAGAGTTCGGCCTGAACATCCTGGCGGAGGCGGGTGAGTTGCCGCGTTCGTTCGCTCAACATCCAGCTCTCGAGGTCCCTGGCGTCTTGGGCGATCCCGGGAAGGTAACTGATGCCGGTATTCTCGAAGGAGGCCCGCATCGGCGCGGGGAGCCAGCGGTCGTCGCGCTTGAGCATGGCAATGGCGAGCACCTGGACCTGTCCGGGGTCGTAGTCGATGATGCGCGAAACCAGGACGCCCGCGAGATTCCCTTCGATCCGTTCTTCGAGGACCCGGAGCTCGCCCTGTTCGACGATCGAGGAAAGCTGCTTGATCTGATTGCGGATGATCGATTGCTTTTCCTTGGTGGTGCCCGAAGCCATCGCGGTGTCCTTTGCCAGATCGATGCGGTAGCGGGCGACGACGTTGAGGTGGGCCAGAGCTGCAGCCGAGGATTCCGACTCGCCGTGGGCGAGGGGAATCAGCATCAGAAGGCAGAGGGCAAGCGGTCTCACAAGGACTGATGAAAGCGGTCTTTCGCGGTGAGCGAAAGGACGAAGCCCGTGAGCAGGCGGATGGTGTTCTCGATGTCATCGAGATGGGCGGTTTCCACGACGGAGTGCATGCAGCGAAGCGGGAGGGAGACCAGCGCGCTGGGGATGCCCTCGCGCTGGGTGTAAATCTTGTCGGTATCGGTGCCGGTGAAGCGGCTGCTGGCTTCGTGTTGGATCGGGATTCCGGCCTTCTTGGCGATTTCGGCGAGGCGTTCGACGATTAGTGGGTGGTTGGCGGTGCCGTGGGTGAGGGTCGGGCCGCCGCCGAGGCTGACCGCTCCGTGCTGGGCGGCATTGAGGCCTGGGGTGTCAGTGGCGTGGGTGACGTCGAGGCAGATGCAGGCGTCGGGAAAGATGCGATAGGACGCCATCATGGCTCCGTGGCCTCCGATTTCCTCCTGAATGGCGTTGAGACAGACGAGGGAACGTTCGGCCTTTTTTTTCTCCTTGGCGACGCGTCGCATGACTTGCGCGATGATGTAGGAGCCGATCCGGTTATCGAGGGCGCGTGAGACGATGCGCTTGTTGGCGAGTTCGGTCGGGGCATCTGAGTAGACGGCAAAGTGACCGACGCGCAGGCCGAGCTTGGCGACTTCGCTGGCGGACGATGCGCCGACATCGACCCAGAGTTCGTGGACTTTTGGGGTCTTTTCGTCGCTGAGGTTTTCTCGCAGGTGGATGGCGGTATTGCCGATGATGCCGGGGACCTCGCCCTCGTCGCCGAGGATGCGGATGCGGCGGCCACGGGCGGTGGCGTGGTCGGAGCCACCGACGCGGTCGAGCCTGAGGAAACCCTTGTCATCGATGTGTTTGATCATCCAACCGATCTCATCGGCATGGGCGGCAAGCATCACGCTCTTCTCAGATTTACCCGGGAGGGTCGCCCAGGTGGAACCGTAGGAATCGCATTCGACCGATTTGGCGCTTGATTTGAGGTAGTCGGCCCAGACCCGCTGTCCGGGCATTTCCCGGCCGGTGGGGCTTGGGGTTTCGAGTAGTCGATAGAGGAATTGGCGCTCGTCCTTGGTCATGGGGTTTGAACTTAGACAGCGGATGGGCGACGTCGAATGCTGAAATCACCAATTCATGATTGTCAGGGGTGGGTGCCTCCGATGAGGCTGCGCGCATGGAGTCGCATGAGTGGCGGGAACGGACGGAGGAGGGGCTGCGTTTTTGGCGGGCGAATCGTCATGCCGGGCGTTGGACCTTTCACACGACTCTCAAAACGGATCCTGATTGGGAGCCGATCGACCCGGTGCCACGGGAAATGTGGGAGACCTTGAGGGACGTGCTGTGGAGGAAATACCAACGGAAGCGCTGTCCGTGGGAATTGATTGCCGCGATCGACAAGTTGTTGGAGGACGAATACTGAGGGATGAGAGAAGAGAAACCCACTTTAACTTCAATCTTGGCAGTCCTGCGGGCAGTCCCTAGAATTCAGCCTGTGGCGCGATGGTTGCAGAGCGACGTTCTGAAGATTTTCCTCTACGTTGCGGGTTCGCTGACGCTCGCAGCGTGGATTTCGCCATGGCTCTACAATGTGGGAATGGGTCTGGCTGAGGTGACGGAGGGGAAGGAGACCAATGGTGTCATCGCCTGGTTGGGCGAGCATGCGCGGAGGTCGAAGGATAATTTCCCACGCTTCTTTGACCGCTCCTTTCTGTTGGCGTCAGTCGTGCTGCTCTTTCCCCTGCTATCCTGGTTGAAAATGGGGCGGGGGAGCGGGAGCTATCGGGACACTCCGTGGTCGCTGCGGCTACCGGATTCGGTGGTGGCTATGAATCGTGGTCAAGCCCTGCGCCGAAATCCGTCCGGCCTGTCTCAAGCGCTGATTGGGTTTTTTGTCGCCGCAGGACTGCTGCTTGTCGCTGGCTGGTTGATGCTGCAGGCGGGGATCTTCATGTGGCGTGACGCTGCGGTATCGACGGGAGGGGTTCCCAATCCCTTGTTGATGGAGATTGATTGGGGAAAAGCCTTCAGAAAGGCGCTACCGACGGCACTGGTGGTGGCGACCCTCGAGGAGGTTTTATTTCGCGGGGTGTTGCTCGGGATTTTCCTTCGGGCGATGAGGCCGGCGCCAGCGATAGCGACGCTTTCTTTCCTGTTCGCCTTCGTGCACTTCCTCGAGCCACCGGTGGGTGTGCGCGTTCCTGATCCGGAGGCGGCCGATGCCGGCTTCGTCCTGCTCGGTCAGATTTTCAGTCGCTTTGCTGATCCGTTTTCGATGTTGGGCCGCTTTCTGGTTCTGGCTTCGGTCGGAGTGGTGCTGGCGATCGCCCGCTGGAGGACGGCTTCGCTGTGGTTGCCGATAGGGCTGCATGCCGGGTGGGTGTTCTCTCATGTGATTTTCAAGTCGGCGACCTGGCCGGTTGCGGGCTTGCCCGAGCTGGTGCGCTGGTTTGTTGGGGCCAGCTTGTTGGAAGGGCTTTTGCCGCTGACGATCATGGTTATTACGGGAATCGTAGTAGCAATGCTGACCAGGGTACCTGATGAAGGCGAGAAGGTTTGAATCAAGCGGCCTCCGCCATTTCGGAAGCCGGCTGCTTGACCTGGTTTACCCCGGTGTCTGCCATTTGTGTGGTGATGCCGTCGAGTCGGGAGGCTCCTTGTGCTCGCCTTGCTCCGAGGGTCTTCCCGGATTGGAGCGACCTTTCTGCGAAACCTGCGGGGAAAAATTCAGTGGTGCGATCGATGCCGGTTTCAACTGTCCGAATTGCAGTGACCAGAGCTTCGCCTTTGAGTTTGCGCGTCCTGCGCTGGTGAGGTCTCCGGGGATCATGACGATGGTTCACGATCTCAAATATGGGAGGCGTCTTGAGTTGGCTGGAGCTCTGGGCGATCTGGCCGTTGGAGCCTTTGAGGATCCGAGATTGCAGGTGGTCTTGGATGAAGGCTGGCCGCTGGTGCCGGTGCCGCTCCATTGGGCGCGGCGGCGGTGGCGTTATTTCAATCAGGCCCTTGAAATCGCCCTGCCGCTGGGGCGACGCATGGGTCTTCCGGTCGAGGAGTTGCTCAAGCGAACGCGACCGACGGTGACTCAGACGCGCTTGAGCCGGGTCCAGCGACAGAAAAACCTCAGGGGTGCCTTTCAGGTGGTGCGTGGCTTCAAGCCGCCGGCTGGAGTGCTGCTGGTGGACGACGTCTTCACCACCGGCTCAACCGTCCACGAATGTGCCCGGATTCTGAAGAAATCCGGGGTTCAAAAGGTGATTGTCGTGACTGTCATGCGCGGCTAGCCTCGGCTCCAGCGCCACCGGGGAGGGTCGATCGGGAACATCATGGGAATTTTCAAAAAGCCACAGCTTCGCAGGAACAAGCGACGGGACGACGACATGCCAGAGGGGCTGTGGACGAAGTGTCCCGGCTGCGGTTCGATGCTCCATCAGCTTGAGCTCAAGCAGCATCTTCAGACCTGTCACAACTGCAATCATCACTTCCTGATGGGCGGGCGTGAGCGGGTGGATCTGATCGCTGATGAGGGAAGTTTCGAAGAGACCTCTGCGGGACTGACGTCGGCCAATCCCCTGGACTTCGCCAACTATGGCGAGAAGACCGCGATGCTGCGGGAGACCACGGGACTCGATGATGCGGTCATTACCGGAAAGATTACCGTGGGTGGGAAGCCGACGATGATTGCCGTGATGGACTTCAAGTTTTTTGCCGGATCCATGGGGTCCGTGGTCGGGGAAAAAATCACCCGGGCGATCGAGACTGCGATCAAGGAAAAGCGCGGGATGATCATCGTCTCCGCTTCCTCGGGCGCGCGGATGCAGGAAGGCATGCTGTCGCTGATGCAGATGGCAAAAACCTGCGGTGCCCTGGCGCGTCTTGCGGAGGCGAAGTTGCCCTACATTTCGGTGATGACCCATCCGACCACTGGCGGGGTGACGGCGTCCTTTGCGACGATTGGCGACATCAACCTTGCGGAGCCCCAGTGCATGATCGGATTTGCCGGACCGCGTGTCGTGAAGGAGACGACGCACCAGAATCTGCCACCCGGTTTTCAGACTGCGGAGTTCATGCTCGAACATGGATTGGTGGACGCGATCGTGCCACGCGAGAAAATGCGGGCGAAGCTGTCGACCTTGCTCGGCTACATGTTGCCTTGAGGTCCTTCCCCAAAAGGGGTCGTGATCCGGCGAGTCAGGATGATCGGAACGAAGGGTGATGAAGTATCAGGAGGCGATCGATTGGTTGTATTCGACCCAGCTCTTCGGGATCAAGCTGGGCCTCGACGGGCCGCGGCAGCTCCTCAAGGAGTTTCTCGCTTATCCGGCCTATGGGGTGAAGGTGATCCACGTTGCCGGGACCAACGGGAAAGGTAGTACTTGCGCGATCATTGACTCGGTGGCGCGCGCTGGAGGAAATCGTTCGGCGCTTTTTACTTCCCCGCATTTGATCGACTTTCGTGAGCGAATGAAGGTCTCCGGAAAGGAGATCAGCGAGGAAGAATGTGCGGCGCTGCTTTCGGAACTGCGCGGGATCTGCGAAGGGCTCGATCCTCATCCGACCTTCTTCGAGATCACGCTGGCAGTTGCCATGAGGTGGTTCCGGGAGCGGGAAGCGGAGTTGATCGTCTTGGAAACGGGGATGGGCGGGCGGCTCGATGCGACCACGGCGGTGCCGGCTGATGTGTGTGCCATCACGCCTGTTGGACTGGATCATGTCCAATGGCTGGGGGATACCTTGGAGAAGATTGCCTTTGAGAAGGCTGGGATTTTTGTGGAAGGGAAGCCGGCGATTTCTTCACCTCAACGGCCTGAGGTGCGGCGGGTTCTGGAGCGGGAGGCGAACGAGCGACGCTCCCCCCTGAGTTTCATCGATCAGCCGCTGGGTGGCTACGCGATCGGACTGCCGGGAAGCTTTCAAAAGTGGAATGCCGCGCTGGCTCTCGAGTGCCTCCATGCGGCCGGGCTGCCATTGAGTTTCGAAACGGTGCAACACGGCTTGTCATCGGTTCGCTGGCCCGGGCGTTTTGAGATCGTCGGTGAGGGCGATCAGATGATGGTGTTTGACGGCGCGCACAATCCTGACGGGGCGGTGGCTCTGGCTGAGGCGTGGCGGGAGCGATTCGGAGAGCGTCGATGTTCGCTGGTGTTCAGTGCGGTCGCCTCGAAGGATGTCGGAGGGATCGTGGCTGCCCTTGAACCCTTGGCCGACAAGGTGCATGTCTGTCCGGTCGACACGCCGAGGGCCATGGGAATCAAAGAGTTGCTTGAGGTCTTCGAGGGTCCTGCCAGCGAACATGGAAGCGTTGAGGCGGCTTTGGCGGCGGCGGCCAATGACGGGATGCCGATCTTGGTAGCCGGGTCCTTGTTTCTTATCGGCGAAGCGAAGGCGATTCTTGGGGGGGATTCGCGAATCGCCAGCGAGCAGTGATCGGGGGAGCGGTGGTGGCTCCCTTTGGAAACTTCCCCGGTTTTTCCAAGCGGGATGGGGTTGCAGGCCTGAAAAGTGAAGGTAGGATGTGGGCATGAATTTTGAGACACTCTTTCTCGCCCAGCAACAGGGCGGTTTCTATGGGATCGGTATGGGTTACTGGGCCTTGATCATCGGCACCATGGTGATGAGCATGTTGATCAGCGGAACCCTGAAAAGGCGCTTCGCCGAATACTCCGAGATTCCTACCCGGCTGACCGGAGCCCAGGCGGCGGAATTGATGCTGAGGCAAAACGGCATCAACGACGTCCAAGTGATCCACACCGGTGGCCAATTGACCGATCACTACGATCCGACCAAGAAGACCGTCAATCTCAGCGACTCCGTTTATGCGATGAACTCGGTGGCCGCGGTGGCGGTGGCGGCTCATGAGTGTGGCCATGCCTTGCAGCACAAGCAGGCGTATGCCTGGCTGAAGCTCCGCTCAGCCCTGGTGCCTGCCGTTCAGTTCTCGAGCAAGATGCAGAACATTCTGATGATGCTGATGATCTTCGGTCTTTTCGCTTTTGGTAGTGGGGGCACGATCTTCATCTGGGTCTTTCTTGGAACGATGATCGTGACGACCCTCTTCACGGTGATCACCTTGCCGGTCGAGTTTGATGCAAGCAACCGGGCGCTCGCCTGGTTGGAGGGCAGTGGGGTGGCCGATCAGATGCAGCACGACAAGGCGAAGAACGCACTCTTCTGGGCAGCGATGACCTATGTGGCCGCAGCAGTGGGAGCGATTGCTCAACTTGCCTACTGGGTTGCCATGTTGCTCGGACGACGTGACTGAGCCGGTGGCTCAGTTGCAGGGGCAGCAGTCACAGCCGTCGCATGGACAGCAGTCGATGCAGCCGGAATCACCCGGGCCGCAGTCGAAGCAGCCATCGCAGCCTGCTTTGCTGCCCTTGCCGCCGCAACTCCCGCAGCTGTTGCAGTGGCAGCAATCGCAAGCGCCGCAGGAATCACAACAAGGACGGTCCCGATCCTTCAGTTCCTTGGGCGTTTTCTTCTTTTTCTTTTCCCGTTCGATTCCAAGAAAGTCCGCGTGGCGGTTGCCGGTGTTGCGACCGATTTCCTCTAGTAGTTCCGAATGGCGGTGGACGCGGAGATCAGCGAGAGCCGAACTGAAATCGGTCCAGGCCTGGGCGATACGAGCGTGGATGACAATTGGTTCGACGACGAAGAAGGGATTGAAGCGCTTCTTCTTGAGATCCGATGAGCGATCGTCCCATGCATCCCGCCAGTAGACCAGCTGGCCGTGGGCGGCTCCGAGCCGGGTCAGTGCTGGCTCGAGCTTGGGGAGACCGAGCAATGGTCCCAAGTGGCCGGTGATGAGACCGAACGAAGTCGCAGTGGGGCCATCGGCGTGAAGCGGCAGATCGGATTCGGTCTGAGACTGGGCCTCGAGCCGATCGATGACCGCAGCGGTAGGAAAGGCCGAGGAGTTGAGGCGCGCGATGGCCCGGTCGGTGGCGGGTGACATCAGTAGGGAGCCGGACTTCGACAGGATTCGTCGCAAGCCGCGTTCGTCCAAGCTGTCATCGCCGAATTTGGTTGCCAGTCCGCAGACCGAGACAGCGGCTGCATGGGTGATTGCCGGGTGGCTGTCGTCGATGGGAAAGGGAGTGGCGAGCGGATTGCAGCAGGTGGCTTTCCTCCACTGCGGTGGCGCAGGGTCGATCGACAAGCCCAGCAGGGCAAGGAAAGTGGCATCGCGGTTGACGAGCAGGCGTGCTGGAGCGGAGTAATCGCGAGCCAGGGTCCGGGCGAGGCCGCAGAAGGTCCCGCGCCATTGAGGCAGGCCTTCACGGGTGCAGCGGGGACAGGGGGAGGCGATGAACCCGAACATGAGCCTGTAAGAGAGCAAAAGGCGGCGGCGAGGGGAATCGAGGAATCGGGAATCTTTGGTCGCGAAGATTTTCTCCGGATGGGTGATTGAATTTGGCGGCGGTCGGGGCTTTCCTCCGCGCCTCACATGGCCGACGGGTTTTCATTTGATTCGCTGAACAAGGCACAACGGGAAGCCGTCGCGACTTTGGACGGTCCGGTGCTGATTCTCGCCGGGGCGGGGACCGGCAAGACCCGCACGGTGACCTGCCGGATTTCGAACATGCTGGAGGTCGGCATCGAGCCCGAGAACATCCTGGCGGTGACTTTCACCAACAAGGCGGCGAGCGAGATGCGCGAGCGCATTGCTGGGATGGTTTCGAAAAAACTGGCCGAGCGGATGACGGTCTGCACCTTCCACTCGCTCTGCGTTCGAATCCTGCGGGGTGGGATTGAGAAGCTTGGCTACAAGAAGAATTTCTCGATCTGCACCCAGAGCGATCAGGTGGGAATCATGAAGCAGTTGATCGTCCGCAAGGGCGGCTCCGATGAGAAGCTGAAGGCCGAGGTGGTGCTGGCTGCGGTATCGAAAGCGAAGAATGCGGGAATCGATGTGGCCGATCTTGAAGACGACTTCATGGCGCAACTGGCCGTCGCCTATCAGAACGAACTCCGTGCCCAGAACGCGGTCGACTTCGATGATCTCCTGCTGCTCGCCGAGCAGTTGCTGCGCGAGCACGAGGAGGTGCGGGATCATTTCCGCCAGGTCTACCGCCGGGTCACCGTGGATGAGTTTCAGGATACCAACGGGCTGCAGATGAAACTGGTCCAGCAGTTGGTGGGACCGCCCTATCACGTCTGCGTGGTGGGCGATGACGATCAGTCGATCTACGGCTGGCGCGGTGCGGAGGTGGCGAACATCCTCGAATTCGAGCGGTTTTTCCCGGATCCGAAAGTCATCCGTCTCGAGGACAACTACCGCTCGACGCACGCGATCCTGCACACGGCCAACGGCCTGATCCGGCGCAATGCCGGACGTCGCGAGAAGATGCTGAGGGCGACCTTGGCGGGCGGCGAGCCGGTGCGGGTGGTCGGGATGCCCGGCGATGAGGAAGAAGCGGAGTTCATTGCGGAGGAAATCCTGTCGATCAAGGCCGTCGAGAAACGTCCTTGGGAGGATTTTGCGATCCTGTTCCGGACGAACATGCAGAGCCGCAAGCTGGAAGAGGCACTGCGGCATTTGAAGATCCCTTACCGCATGGTCGGAGCCCAAAGTTTTTACGACCGTCGAGAGGTCAAGGATGTGATGGCCTACATTGGGGTGATGGATTCGCCCGATGCCGACGTGCCCTTGTTACGGATTCTGAATGCGCCGCCGCGTGGAATCGGGCAGGCGACCACGGTGATGGCGACCGACTTCAGCCGCGAGCGACAGATCAGTGTTTGGGAGGCGCTCTGTTCCCCGGAGTTCACCGATATTCTCGGAACCAAGGCGCGCAACGCGATTCAGCGTTTTGTGGCGGAAGTGGTGACGGCCAAAACGAAGATCGAAGGTCAGGTCGCACCGGCCAATCAGGTGATCCGTGAGTTCCTTGATGAGACGGGCTATCTGCCGTGGCTTGAGCGGGGCTGCAAGGGCGAGCAGGAAAAGCTGAATCGGGGCGAGAGCATTCAGGGCGTGATGAATGATCTGGCGACCGCGGTGAAGCGCGGGAAGAGCATTCGCAAGTTCCTCGATGACAGCGCGCTCGCGTCGGATCGTGAGGATGATGATCTGGAGAAGAAGCAGGGGGCGACCCTGATCACGCTTCACGCCTCGAAGGGGCTGGAGTTTCCGATCGTTTACCTCGTTGGCCTTGAAGAAGGAGTTTTACCGCATCAACGGAGCATTCAGGAAGGGACGAAGGACGAGGAGCGCCGTTTGCTCTACGTCGGAATCACGCGGGCTCAGAAGCGGCTGACGATGACCTACTGCAACGTGAGGATGAAGTGGGGCCAGCAGGTCGGCTGCACGCCGAGCACCTTCATTGCCGAGCTGGATGACGAACATGTACTGCATTCATCGTATGATGACATCATGGGGGCGGAAGTCAGTGACGATGAGCTGGGGGATTTCTTCGGCGACATGGACTCTTTTTTGAAAAGCTGAAAAGCTGAAAAGCTGAGAGGCGAGGGCAGCTACGTGCGCTTGATCTTTCCCGAGGCG
>NZ_JBATWY010000256.1:0-22525 GCF_049672945.1 Haloferula sp.
TGATGGCTTTGGCGAATCTCGCCGGGTCGGGGTCCGGCTGATCAGCGAGGACGGGAAGGGTGAGAAGCAGGCTGGCGAGGAGGGGTTTGATCATGGAAGGAAAGAGGAGTAGGGGCAGAAATGCCCCAACTCCTCTCCCACCCCCATGATCAAAGCCCTCTTCGCCAGCCTGCTTCTCACCCTGCCTCTCCTCGCCGATCAACCCGATCCCGACCCGGCGAGATTCGCCAAGGAAATCGCCGCCTTCGACGCTCAAGACGAGACCTCCCCACCCGAAAAGGGCGGCATCGTCTTCTCCGGCAGCTCGAGCATCCGCCTGCTCGACATCCCCAAGATTTTTCCCGGTCTCACCGCCCTCAACCGCGGCTTCGGCGGTTGCGAGATCTCCGACCTCAACCACTACCTCGAGCGCGTCCTCCTCCGCTACGAACCCTCCCTCGTCATCTTCTTCTGCGGCGCCAACGACCTCTGGAAGAACAAGTCACCCGAACAGGTTGAGGACGACTTCAACGAATACACCCACCGCCTCTTCGAAGTCAGCCCCGACGCCAAGCTGCTCATCCTCGCCATCCGCCCTAGCCCCGCGCGAAAGAAGATCCGCGCCACTGAAGCCGCCATGAACCAGCGCTTCGCCAAAATCGCCGAAGCCGACCCACGGATCAGCTACCTACCCGAAAGCTGGGATCGCTTCCTCGACGCAAACGGCAACTGCATCCCCGAGCTCTACGTTGACGACCAACTTCACATGAGCGATGCCGGCTACGCGATCTGGAAAGAAATCCTCACTCCCCATCTGCCACCCGTCGCGCCCTGATCCGCCACCCGCCACTCACGCCAGCGCCCCGATCAGCGCCATCAGAAACACCCCGGCGGAAACCATCAACCCGGCGCCAAAAATCAACTGCCGCCCCCGCCCGATCGACTCGCCATCCATTCTGAATCCGCTCCAGCCACAAACGCAGGGTAAGAATGCCCCTACTCCCTCCCACACCCTTGCTTCCCTTCAGCGATGGAAACGGCGTCCTCCTTTGATACCTCCCTGCGGAAAAGTCGTAACTTGCTTAATGGATCAGTAATTCTACGAGAGTTGACTCACAAAACCCCTTCCCGATCAACTTACTAATTATCAACAATCTAGCAAGCCGTGAGCTCATCTCTCCCATATCCGGCTTGCGACTCAGGCGATCAGTTGAGTTAAAAGATTAATGCTTCTTGCCCCCCGGCTGCTATCACTTGGATGCCTACTGGTATCTCTCCTCATCCTTACTCCCCGGGTCGCAGCCGTATCTCTGGGAGATCTGGATGGCGACGGCGTTGTTACCGTTCGCGACATCGCGATCATCGCCGCCCACTTCAACGAAACCTCTCCCCTCCAGGAAACCAGTAAACCCCTCGCCGACGTCAATCAGGACGGTGCCGTCAACGACGCCGACATGGACGAACTGGTGAAGGAGATCCTCGGCACCCGCGAACCCGAAACCCTCCCCCTCTCGACCGTCCGCTTCTCCTCTCCCGCAGCAGGCGAGGGCAACGTCGCCGTCACCCGGGAAACGGTCGTCTACTTCACCATTCCTCTCGCACCTTCCGCGACACTCAGCACCAACTCCTTCTTCGCGGAGTTCGGAGGAAAAAAGATCCTCTCGCGCGTCGAACTTTCGAGCGACCGCCGAAAGGCTACCCTCTTCCACCTCGAACCCCTGCCATCGAATGCCCGCATCCGCGTCAGCCTTGATAGCGCCGGCCTCACCGATCTCCTCGGGCGACCCCTCGATGGGGATGCCGACGAAAATCCTGGTGGCACCCATATCTTCAGCTTCGATACCCTATCGATCGTTCCGCTATCTTCCACTGCCATCACCGGTCAGGTGCTGGCCTCCGAACGAACCACCGGCGGCGGCGAACGGCCGCTCCAAGGCGTCACCATCACCGTCGATGGCGCTGAAGAAACCCTCCGCACCACCACCGATGCCCAAGGCAACTTCACTCTCTCTCCCTGCCCGGCCGGCACCTTCTTCGTCAAGATCGACGGCCGGACCTCGCCCGCCAGCTCGTGGCCGGATGGCGACTACTATCCCGTCGTCGGCAAGAAATGGCACGCCGTCGCCGGTAAGACCGACAATCTCGCTGGGGATGTCTCGGACACCACGCGAGGCATGATCTATCTCCCCTGTGTCTGTGCCGGGACCCTGCAGACCACCAGCACCACCAGCGACACCCTGATCGAATTCCCGGCCTCCGTGCTCGCTTCCAACCCCGAACTCGCCGGCACCGAAATCAACGTCCCAGCCAATTCGCTGTTCTCCGACGACGGCACCCGCGGCGGCAGGGTCGGCATCGCCCCGGTGGACCGAGACCGCCTTCCCTCCCCACTTCCTCCCGGTCTCGACCTTCCCCTTGTAATCACCATCCAGAGTGATGGCCCCCGTAACTTCGACCGCCCCGTCCCCGTCTGCTTCCCCAACTCCCCCGACCCCGAAACCGGCGAGGTTCTGCCACCAGGCGCGAAGTCGGCCCTGTGGTCTTTCGATCATGATACCGGAGAGTGGGAAATCGCGGGCGCAATGACAGTGACTGACGATGGACTCTTCGTGAAGACTGATCCCGGAGTCGGAGTCAGGCAACCTGGTTGGCATGGACAGCAACCGGGAACTCAGATGGAAGGTGGCGAACTCCTTGAACCGAAGGACGAAGCTTGCATACCAAGTTTTAATGCAGGAGTTGGAATGGCTACCGCTGCCGCCGACTGCGTCTCAGACATACTTCCGACAGGTGACCTTAAACGGTGGTTTAAGTGTGGAAATTCCACTGTGAAGGCCATCAAGGCTGGCTACGACGTTTTTCAAACTAACCGAAACCCCTCAAAGCTTGATTCCCTCAAGCGAACGGCGGATGCCGCAGGGTTGATATCTTCTTTTCTCGGTATTGCCAAGGACTGTGGGTCGGCGGCGATCAAACAATCTCCGCTAGGGAAGGTGGCGATCGCTATCAACTGTGCCGCCAACGTCGCAGACGCAACAGCGACCTATTTTGAAGGAGTTCCTCCCGCATGCGATTCACCGGGTGTTCGCAAAGCCCTCCGTGCCGGTCTCGCAATAAAGGGGTTGGTTGACGCATCTGGGGAATTTGACGACGCATTGAAACAATTCGATCCTTACAATGCCAACGCAGTTCTTGAATTGGACAAGGCAGCGTATGATCTGCTAAAATCGAATCTTGATGTGATTTCAACTCAAGTCGAACTTCGAGCTCCAGGCATGCCTGACGCAAATTTAACTCCACAAGAGATGGTTGAGGTGGAGCAAATCAGGAAAGAAGGCGAAACTAGAGCGGGTGAAATTATCAAGTCCGGGACCGAGGCCATGAAGGTCGACGAAATTCTTGATGAAATTGCCGATGAGGTCCGAAACGTGTCTGAGGGGGCCGCCCAAGCAATTGAGGAAAACGGGAAGCCGTCGACGCTGCCGGCTGAAACTCCGGCGATCCTCATCACCTATCCACCTTCAGAACCTGACGGGACTGTCGTAAAGGTCAGACCCAAGGCTTCAAACAATGGTTCGGTCAATCTTGTCGGCCCTCCCGATTCACCCTACATCATCGAACGCTGGTATCCTCGCCGGGGCCAAGGTGAGCGCCAAGGAGGATGGACAGGTGGAAATGGCGAAAGGACGACTGTTCCTCCTGGAAATGGTGCTCCCAACCAACCCGCACCAATCCCTTTGCCTGATAGTGACGGGGACGGTCTTCCGGACTTCGCTGAAGAGGTTTACGGAACCGATCCCAACAACCCTGACAGCGACGGAGACGGAATTTCCGACGGGGCCGAAGTTGAACAAGGCACCAATCCCCTCGATGGCTTTGTCGCGTCAACTGGTGTCGTGGCCTCTGCCCCCGTCCGGGGAGTAGCCAACGACGTCGACGCCCTCGACAATCTGGTCGCCATCGCATCCGGCAGCGGTGGCGTCACGATCTTCAATGCAGGGGCAGGAACCAACCCCGTGCGAGTCGCCGAGGTTGGAATGACCAACGCGCTGGACGTCGCGGTTTCACCCGGACGGGTTGCCGTGGCGGACTACTCGGGAGGATTGCGGATCATCACGGTGCCGTCCGGTGCCGAGCAAGCAGCGATCCAAACCCTACTTCTTGGCTCCCCAGTCAATGCCGTCGCTAGCGATGGCATTGTCGCCTTCGCCGGACTCCAGAATGGAGGCATCGTCGCCGTCGATCTTGCGACCGGATCGATCCTCGACCGGATCTCCACCACCGATGGCGTGATCGAAGACATCGCCGCTGGACGCGAACGCGTCTACTCCCTCCACTCCGGTGGCCTGGTCACCATCGAGTGGGATGGCGCGATCCTCACTCGAATCGGTGTCGCCCCCAGCCCTGGCAGCCGCGGAGCCGGGGGAAGACGCCGACGTATCAGCGTAGGTGACAGCTTCCTCTGGACCTCACGCACCGACGGCTTCAACGCCTACAACCTCACCAATCCTTCGATCCCGCAGCTCGACCTGCAAAACACCACCCGCCAATTCGGCTGGAAGCAACTCGTCCCGAACGGCTCCGGCCTCGGGGTCGGAGCCGTCAGTCCGAACTCGACCAACGACGGACCTCATCACGTGAGTCTCTATCAGGTCGGTAGTGATGGCATGGGATCGAACTTCCTGACCACCCTCGAGACGCCTGGCCTAGCCTCCGCCATTTCCATCTACAACGGCCTCGCCTACGTCGCCGACGGAACCCAGGGCCTGCAGGTTGTCAGCTACCTGCCTTTTGATCGCGACGGAAACGCCCCATCGATCACCCTGACTTCGAACTTCAATCTCGATCCCTCCGACAAAACCGGCACGGCCGAGGAAGGGAAGCTCATGCGTCTCAGCGCCTCCGTCATGGACGATGTCCAGGTCCGCAATGTCGAGTTCTACGTCAATGGCGACCGCTTGCTCACCGATGGCAACTTCCCCTTCGAGCACCGCTTCATCACCCCGGCTCTCGATGCCGGATCAGCGACCTTCACCGTCCGCGCCAAGGCGACGGACACCGGAGGCAACTCGACCTGGTCCGATGAATTCACCATCACTCTGGTCCCCGATGCCACTCCTCCCGTTGTACGGAAGTTCAGCCCGGCTGCGAATTCGCTTACCGGTGCCCTCAGCGATGCCTACGCGGTCTTCAGCGAGCCGATGAACACCGCTTCGCTCTCCTCCGGCTTCAGGGTTACCAGTCCCGGACCGGATGGTGCCTTCGATACTGCCGATGACGAAATCGCCCCTGGCAGCCTGAGTTACCGCACCGAGACCAACACCGCCTTCCTGCACTTTGATCCACCCCTCGAACCGGGGCGTTACCGCCTCGTCGCCGACGCACCCGCCTCCGATGCTGCAGGAAATGCCATGGGCAGTTCTCAAGTCGCGAACTTCCGTGTTTTCTCCTTCGCCGATTCGGACGGTGATGGCGTCCCGGATGATTGGGAAGTCGAACTTGGTCTCAATCCAGACGAACCGGACAGTAACGGCAATGGCATCCCCGACGGACAAGAGGACTTCGACCGCGACGGCCTTTCCAATGCCGGAGAGTTCGTCACCGGCACCGATCCAAGGATCAAGGATACCGACGGCAACGGGATCAACGACGGCGACGAGGATCAGGATCAGGATGGCCTGAAGGACGCTGACGAGGTGCTTGCCGGCACCGATCCGCGAAACCCGGATAGCGACGGCGATGGTTGGGATGATGGTGGAGAGCTGGCGGAAGGGCTCGATCCTCTTAATCCAAACAGTCAGCTTCCTTGGCAAGTCAGCTCCGACCCTGCGGCCTTTCTCAATTCTCCTAACAACGGTCTGATATCCGAGGGTCTGGCGGTGATCTCGGCACCGGTGTCCTTTTTGAATGCTCCTCCTGGCAATCCCGCCTCGGAGTCTACCCTCCTCGCATCCTCGCCGGCATCCTATTTCAACACCCTGCCCTCCGTAGAAATCGGCGAGGTCGTCCTCCCATCTCCCGAAGTCTCTTACCGCAATTCTCCGTCCAGCGGATTGTCCGCCATCTCCACGCACCAGAACCCCAGTTCCGAATGAAAACCGTTTGCCGAATTCGTCTCCTCCATCGTCCGTTGCCCCTCACGTCCCTGACCTGCGTGATGCTTATTTCCATCGCTCCGGTGGCTCGAACTCAGGATCTGCCCTACGACTCAGGATCGACGGGTGCCGACGGTGCCTTGGATTTCCCGAGCCCAATTGGCAACAGATCAAGCCATGCTGCGGCATTCCATGAGGGACTCGAGCGGCTCGTGGTCTTTAGCGGATCAATTACTGTTTCAAACAACACTACCTACTTCAACGACACTTGGGTGCGTGAAACTCCTAACTGGTCTATTTCCAATCCTACGGTTTCTCCTCCCCCAAGAACCAGCTCGGCCATGGCTTACGATCCCGTGAGGCAGGAAATCATCATGTTTGGGGGGGGCGCAGGGGCGGTTAGGTCGGACGACACTTGGTCATACAATGGGACGACTTGGACTCTCAAGAACCCCACAAGTCGTCCTCCAGCTCGCTCCAGTCACGCCATGGTCTTCGATCTCGAACGAGGCGAAATCGTGCTCTACGGGGGATTTGATGGCACAACTCGGTTTTCCGATACTTGGGTATTTGACGGAACCGACTGGATCGAAAAGACACCGGCAACGACTCCTGGACCGCTATACGCGCATGCGATGGCCTACGACACCGGACTCAAAAAGACACTTTTGTTCGGCGGAATAGACGCTAGCCAATATTCGTCAAGAACTTGGACATGGGATGGAACCAATTGGCAGCAACTCGTCTTTAGCACCGTTCCTCCAGCTCGCAGCAGTCACGCCATGACCTATGATCCGAAACGAGGAGAAACGGTCATGTTCGGGGGATTCATCAGCCCCAATCGCCTCGGAGATACATGGACATTCGGAAGCGCTGGTTGGGTCCAAAAGTTCCCGGCTAGGGATATCGGAACGTCAGCTAGCCACACCCTCAGCTACGACCCGATTCTGGAGAAAATCGTCTTCGTGAACGGCCAATCGGTGAGGCTTTGGGATGGAACCAACTGGGAAGTGGAATCAGGCGGTGAGCTGGAGTTCGATATGACGGAACGCCTTGATGGAGTCTGGAACTTTACCTCGATCAACGTCCCGCAGGGCGTCACCGTGAAGTTCCGGAAGAATGCCACCAACACCCCCGTCACCTGGCTCGCCTCGGAGTCGGTGGTCATCAATGGATCACTGAATCTCGACGGCGAAGACGGAAGGGGAAGAAACATCGTATCCGGTAACGAAGCAGTGGGAGGACCGGGGGGATACAAGGGCGGACTCGGTGGGGCTCAATACTTCAACGCCTCCACCAACACGAGCAGCACTGCGGGAGGGGGACCGGGTGGAGGCGATCCGGTTTCTGGAAGTACGCCTGGACGCAACGGTGTCTACGCTGGGGCCTATGGAAATAGCTTCGTCCAGCCCCTCATCGGTGGCTCGGGTGGTTCCGGAGGGGGCGGCGGATCAGGGTCCACCAATGGCAATGGCGGAAACGGAGGAGCTGGGGGAGGAGCGATCCTGATCGCCTCCAGCAAAGATATTGTCGTTTCCGGGACAATTTCTGCGGACGGAGGAGAAGGTGCCTCAGCGACAAATGTCTCCAATGGCTCGAGAGATGGTGGCGATGGCTCTGGCGGCGCGATTCGTCTGGTGGCCGACCGGGTGCAAGGAAGTGGAACTCTTTCCGCAAAGAACGGATTCGGAAGTCCCAACGGACGAATCCGCATTGAAGGTTTCGAACGTTCCCTCGCGATGTCGACCGTCCAGCCGCCCGCCTCCGCCGGACCACCAACCGACACCCTGCCGGGGCTTGATGGCAACAACACGCTCACCATTGCAAGTGTGGACGGTGCCAACGTTCGCCAACCGCCGGAGGGAAACACCACGAATCCCGATGTGATCTTCGCGGAGGAAGGTGAGATCACCATCGTCGTCGGAGGCACCAACGTTCCCGATGGAACCCCAATTACCCTCAGAGTTTCGACGAGCGGGGGTCTGATCACCCTTCCGGCCGATGGCGATCCGCCGGTCACCATGGCAGCCGGTTCCGCAACCTTTTCGACCATGGTTCCCGCCGGAGTTGGCACGATCCAGGCCTACGCCACCATTTCGCCCATCCCCCTGAATCCATGATTCCGCTTCTCCACTTCAGAGGAGTTCTTGCTGGAAGCATGGTTCTTCTGTCAGCTGTCTTACTCAGCCACGCCGACTCCCTGATCCTTACCGGAACCGGCGGCTTACCCGGGGAGTCGGTGAGTGCGGACCTCAATCTGGACAACCAGCGCGCCATCGTCGGCATGCAGTTTGATCTGATGATTCCTCCCGGCCAGGCGGAGGCGGGCGGGGTGGTGGCGCTCGATGGCATGGAACGGCACCGCGTCCGCAGTCGGGTCGAGCCGGAAGCCATGAAGGTCGTCATCCACTCCCCCACCAATGCCACGGTCCCGGACGGGGATTTCCTCTCGATCCCGCTGAGCATTGCCACGGGAGCACCGGAGGGCGGGGTATCCTTCAGCATCGAAAACCTGATCTTCACCGATGCCGCCGGCAAGTCGGTGCCGGGCGAGGTCTTCTATCATCCGCTTGAAGCCTGGCGGCAGCTCAATTTCACGCCGGAAGAAAGGGCGGATCCGGAAATCATCGGTGACTTCAAGGATCCGGATGGTGACGGTTATACCAATATCATGGAGTTCCTTTTCTCCAGCAATCCCCTCTCAGCAGACTCGCCTGCGCTGGCCAGGCAATCCCTCTCAAAGAGCAAGCCGTCCGATGAAGAGCCGGGTCCCGTGGTTTTCAGCTTCGACTACCCTCAGGCGGTCGGCGCGGACGGCGTCGACCTCTGGATCGAGACTTCCACGGATCTCGACGAGTGGCAGCGGGAAACAGTCACCGCGGTCACCGCGGGCGGTGACAATGGCGCGATCCGCCGGATGCGGCTTTCCTTCGAATCCGACCCTGTGGACTTCCCGAAGCGTTTCTACCGTCTCGGCGTCGCTCGAAATCCGGACGCCGCGCCCCGCAGTCTTTTCAAGCAACCGATTCCCTACGAAGTGTGGATCGCCCGCTACTACTCCGGACCGGACCTTGACAACGAGTTCCTCATCGGTGAGCAGTCCGATCCGGACCTGGACGGCATGGTCAACCTGATGGAGTACCTATTTGGCAGCGATCCCAAGGTTGGCAGTGCCGCCCCCTTGCCCGATGCCGGCCTGGTCATCAATGGCCAGGTCCGCACCGCCCGCCTGACCTACGATGTTTCCCGGGAAGCCGAAGGAGTCTCGCTCCTGATCAAGGCGAGCGACAACCTCCAAACCTGGTCCCCGGTCAATTACGTCGCCTCCCCCTCGGGGCGCTCCACCTTCGACTTCGTCGAAATGAATGCGGACATCGAAGGACAAGCACCCGCCCGCCAGTTCTTCCAATTCGAAGTGCAGACGGACCCATGAAGTTCGCAATCGGAGTGCTGCTCGCCACGGGAATCCAGCTTGCCGCCGCACCCATCGACCACACGGTCGAGGACTGGAACCGGGAATTCCGCGAGGCGGTTCGTCGGCAGACGCCACCCCCCTGCCTGGTGGCGCGGAATCTCGCGATCCTTCACCTGGCCATGTGGCGGGCAAGCGAAGCAAGCAGCCCGGAAAACCGATCGGCTGCGATCGCGGCATCAGCCCACGAAGTCTCCGTGACCCTTTTCCCGGGAGATCGCGCGAAGTTCGATCGCCTTCTAACAAGTTCGCCGGATGCCCCGCCGGAAGTGGTAAAGCGGTCTCGCAGCTTGGCCCAATCCGAAGTCAATCGCCGGAAAGATGACGGCTCGACCACCACCGTCCACTACCAGCCCGACCTCGAAGTCGGCATCTGGCAGCGCACCACCAACAATCGCGAACCGGAGCTTCCCCATTGGAGTCACGTACGCCCCTTCCTGTTGGAATCAGCCGCTGAGTTCCGCCCCCCGCCGCCACCGGAGATCGGGACCGAATCCTACCACCAGGATCTCGCCGAGGTGGCCAGGCTTGGCGGAAGGAACTCCCGAGTGCGAACGAAGGATCAGGCGGAATCGGCGTTCTTCTGGTCGGACTTCAGCTACACCGACAGCCCCCCGGGACGATGGAACGAGATCGCCTGCCAGGCCCTTGAGGATCGTGACATGAGCATCGCTGAAAAAGCCCGCCTGTTTGCGATTCTCAACCTCGCACTCGCGGATGCGGGAATCGCGGCCTGGGATTGTAAATTCCACTACAAGTTCTGGCGCCCGGTTTCCGCCATTCGGGAGTCCATGGATGATGGGGACCCTGACACGGTTCCCAATCCGAACTGGAAGTCGCTACTGCCCGCGCCGTCCCACCCGGAGTATGTCTCCGGCCACAGCACCTTCAGTGGCGCAGGAGCTTGCGTGCTGAGTCACTTTCTCGGGGAGTTGCCCGCTCCGATTTCCATCGAAACCCGCGAGATGCCGGGCGTCCGCCGGAAGTTCGAGAACTTCGACGACATCGCGAATGAAATCGGCCGCAGCAGGATCTATGGTGGCATCCATTTCGAATCCGCGAACTGCGAAGGCCTGAAGCTTGGAGCCAAAGTCGCTCGCCATACAATCACCCGGTTTGAAGCATCGTTCGAGCCCGCTGAACCTTAGTCGTCTCGCAAAGGGAGCAAGGGCATTCCTGCCCTGGCGAACGACCAGAAATGTTTGGATTCGAGGTCGGGCTTGGATGGCGTGAAGGGCTCTTTCGATCAAATGATGTGCGGTCGGGGGGATGAAAAGGCCTGTAGGTCCGGCGGCAGGGCGGGAACGCCCTTGCTCCATCCCTCAAGCCAGCGCTCCGATCAGCGCCATCAGAAACACCCCGGCGGAAACCACCAACCCGGCGCCAAAAATCAACTGCCGCCCCCGCCCGATCGACTCGCCATTTCGAAACAGCGCTCGAAAGTAGAGCTCGACCAGAGGTCCGAGAAAAAAGGCCGCGTTGGCTCCGATCCCAATCACTAGAGCACCGATCACCGCGAACCCCAGAGGCATGTCCTGACCCGTCACCAGGATCGTTACAATGACCACACCCGGCACCAACAGCAGGAGATTGTAGATCAGTCTCAGCCTTTCCCAAGCCGTTACCACCTCCCGCAAGGCCTTCCGCTCGGGCTGCTCGGTCCCCCCTTGCGATCCGCTCTTGGGAGGCGCGTAGGGATCCATCGACATCAATCCTGAAAGCCTGGCGGTGGCGTCGGCATCCGGAGCTGTTCCTGAAGAAGCGCCGCCTTGTAAGCCTTGCCGATCGCCTCTCCCAGTTTCCCGGTCATCTCCTTGTCCTTGTCCGAAGCCACGAAAACAATCGTCCCCGGCTCATCACCCGGCCGCAACTCGGCGGAGGCCTTGAGCTTCTCCAAGGCCTCATCAACGCTGGATAGGTTCCAAAAAGTCACAAGATCAAGTTCGTCAACGATCGGCCGAAGCACTTCGTAACGATCGAGCTTCTCATTCTCCACCAAGAGATATCTCTCCAGCTCATCCGAGCTGAGTTCACGGTTGATTTTCATAACGCTCGTCATCTCCCAGCGCTGAGCCTCGGCCCGCGTCTTCTGCCGCATGTAGAGCTTGTAAGCGACAAAACTCGTCCCGGCGAGAAACACCACCAGCACACCGATCCACAACCAAAGAGCTCCTTTTCCTTTCACATCTTCAAGCTAGCGCCTCAGCCCACCCCATCCAAGCCCCAAGTCCGACCTCCCGCGCCGAATCGAAACCCGAATTATGATACCTTCCGCGTTGGACCTCGGCCAATCCTGCTCCATCCTCCCCACGTCCATGGATTTTCCACCCACTTCCGCCACCACCCGCACCCTGCCAAACGGCCTCACCCTGATCCTCGACCCCGACGACTCGGCTCCGGTCATCAGCTCCCAGCTCTGGATCGAAACCGGCTCGATCCATGAAGGTCCCCTGCTCGGCTCGGGCGTCTCGCACTTCCTTGAACATATGGTCTTCAAGGGTGGCGGCGAATTCGGCCCCTCCGATCTCGCCGAATCCGTCCAGGCCGCCGGCGGCCATTGGAACGCCTACACCTCCTTTGATCGCACCGTCTACTACATCGATGGACCCTCCACGGGAATGAATACTTTCCTCGATGTCCTCGCCGCGATGGTCTTCCACCCCCATCTCCCCGAGTCCGAATTCGAAAAGGAAAAGGACGTGATCCGCCGTGAGATCGACATGGGCCTCGACGACCCGGACGACACCAACCACCGCCTGGTTTTTGATACCGCCTTCAGCCGCGACGCCCGTCGCCAACCGGTCATCGGCCACCGCGAGCGCTTCGATGCCATCACCTACGATGACCTTCGTAATTACCACGCAGCCCGCTACACGCCCGACCGCGCCTGCCTCTGCCTGGCGGGCGACTTCGATCCCGTGCTGATCGGAGAAAAAGTCGACGCCCTCTTCGCCTCCATCCCCCGTGGATCAGGCGAAGAACCGCTGGTCCCCGCCGACCCCACCCAGCTTGGACCGCGTCGCGGACATGGCACCTTCGCCATTCCGACCTCGCGGATCACCCTCGCTTGGAAAATCCCTGCCCTCGGCCACCCCGACGTCCCCGCCCTTGATCTCGCCGCTGCGATCCTCGGACGCGGCCGCTCGGCACGACTCTACCGCTCGCTGCGGGAAACCGAAGAGCTCGCCTTGGAAATCTCCGCCTGGTCGTGGTCCCAATGCGAGCGGGAAGGCCTCTTCGCCATCTCCGCGGAAACCACCAGCGACAAGCGGGATGACCTGATCCGCGCCATCCGCTCCGAACTCGCCGCCTTCCCCAACACCCAGCTGGACAGCGATCTGGCCAAAGCCAAACGCCAGATCGCCGCGAGCCAGTTCCGCACCCTCACCACCATCTCAGGCCGGGCATCCGACCTCGCCTCGAACTGGCACGAGGCGCGCGATCTCGACTTCACCCGCAGCTACCTCGCGCAACTCGAAGCCGTCACACCCGCCGACATCCGGCGTGCCATGCTGCAGCTCGCCGACTCCGTCGAAACCCTGACGATCCTCGACCCGGAGGGCACCGCAGCCCCGGCATCGGTCGCCTCGAAAAAGCGCACCCGCCCCGAACCCGAAACGCTGACCCTCAGCAATGGCACCACCATCGCCTTGCTTCCCGATTCACGGGTTCCGGTGCTCGCCCTGCAAGCCGCCGTCAGAGCCGGTGCCAGCTCCGAAACCTCATCCACCGCCGGCCTCAACCGCCTGCTCGCCGCCACGCTTCCCAAAGCCACGCGCCACCGCTCCGCCGCCGAACTCGCCAACACCCTCGAGTCCCTCGGAGCATCCGTCGGCGCATCGTCCGGAAACAACTCGATGCTGGTCCAGCTCTCGGGACTCAGTCCGGACCTCGCCACCCTGATCCCCCTTTTCGGAGAAATCCTCGCCGAACCGGCCCTCGAATCCGATTCGATCGAACGGGAAAAGTCCTCCCAGATCGCCAGCCTGCAGGAGGCCCTCGAAGACCCGCTCTCCCTCGCCTTCCGCACGCTCCGCTCTTCGCTATTCGGCTCCAGCGGCTTCGGCATTCCCACCCTTGGTCATGAAAGCTCGCTTCGCGGCCTCAACCGCCTGTCTCTCGCCGCCCACCACTCGCTCCATTTCCGCGGACCGAATCTCGTCATCGCGCTCGCCGGCGACTTTGATCCCGGCGAAGCGAAGGCACTGCTCTCCGCCGCCTTCAATCCACTCCCCGGTGGCGACCCGTGGCACCCAGCACCCTCTCAAATACTAGATCCATCGGAGGACGTCGTCCGTCTCGACAAGAAGCAGGCCGTCCTTGCTCTCGGCTATCCCGGCTGCGCCGCCCTCGACGAGCACCGTCACGCTCTGCGCATGCTTCAGGAATGGTGCACCGACATGGCCGGTCCGCTCTTCACCCGCATCCGCGAGGAACTCGGCCTCGCCTACCAGGTCGGCGCCACCCAGTTCCATGGCCACGACACCGGCCTCTTCGCTTTCTACATGGCCACCGATCCGGATCAGGTCGAACTCGCCGAATCCGAACTCCGGTCCCAGATCGCCCAACTCGCCAGCGACGGCATTCCAGACGACGCCTTCGAGCGCGTCCGCTCGACCGTTCTCAGCGCCACCGCCATCGAGCAACAGGCCCCCGGCTCCATCGCCCGCCACGCCGCGATCGACCTGCTCTTCGGCCTCCCTGCCAACCACCATCGCGAGCTCACCGGCATCTACGAAACGATGACTCCGGCCGCCGTGCAAAGCGCCGCCCGCGAGCTCCTCGCCCATCGCCTGCCGGTGATTGTGAGGGTGATGCCCAAATAGGAAGCCGAGATCGAACTGCTTTCCGCCAAACGCAAATGGTCTCAGCGCACTCAAGTCAGCAGCCCGCAGCTCAATCCAGCAGGAGCTTCTCGGCACGCTCGAGGAATCGCTTCTCATCGCCATCGAGACCATCCGAAGCCAGCACCTTCCCCAACCATTCGAGCGTCACAATCGAATAGCCGGCATCTTTCAGGCGTTTGGCTCGTTCCCACAGGAACATCTCCTTCAGCTCATCGGATGCGTTCGCCGCACGCACCGCGGAAAAGGCCTTACCAACCGATGGCCCACTCCGTTCCTCAGGCTCCCAGCCCAAAGCGGTCAACGCCTTCTGCAGCATGCTGTCCTCCTCAACGGATAGATGTCCGTCCTGGTAGAGTGCCAGGAAGAGAAGCTCGACAAGATCTTGTTGGGAAACGGTGTCCATCATTTTTAGTATGGCATGGATTCCCAAACTTCAACGGGCGAAGCAAGACGAAAGGGTTTTCAGGCCCCGGCCGTATCAACAACGTCACCAAGCTCAAGGCAGATTTCCGATTCCAAATCCGTCGTTCACTTCTCCTTGACCCGCTCGCTTGCACCTTCCAAGAAACTCGGCATTCCTTGCGTTCAATGAAAATCCTCCGTGATCCTCTCATCGTCTTCCTCCTCATCGGGGGCGGCATCTTTCTGCTCTATTCCAAGGTGAATCCCGAGGAAGAGCTCGACGCCGCGAATCCGGACCAGATCGAAATCACCAGCGACATCCAGAACATGCTCGTCTCCGAATGGAGCGCCCGCTGGAATCGCCCGCCGACACCTGAAGAGTTCAAAGGCCTGCTCGACAGCTACATCAAGGAAGAGCTTCTTTTCCGCGAGGCATCCAAGCTCGGTCTTGATCAGGCCGACTCGATCATTCGCCGTCGTCTTGCCCAGAAAATGGAGTTCCTCACCTCCGACATCGTCGACCTTGAAGACGTCTCCGACGAAACGCTTCAAACCTTCTACCAGGACAACGCCGAAAAGTATCAGATGCCGACCGAACTCGGCTTCCAACAGATCTACTTCTCCACCGACAAGCGCGACGATGCCGAAGCTGACGCCGCCGCTCTTCTACCCAGCCTGAACGACGGCTCGATGAGTTTCGAACAGGCCGTCGAAAGCGCCGACCCCACCCTGCTCAGCCCCGAGTTCAGCACCTCCGAGCTCCCACTCATTGGCCGCCAGTTCGGCACCGAGTTCGCTGAAGCCCTCACCGATCAAACACCGGGAGAATGGTTCGGTCCGGTGAAGTCCGGTTATGGCTTCCACCTCGTCAAAATCCTCGAGCGCAAGGATGGCCACCTGCCCGAACTCGCCACCATTCGCGAAGATGTCCTCAACGACTACCGCTATGAGCAACGCGAAAAACTCAACGAAAGCATGCTCGAAGGCCTGCTTGAGCAGTACGACGTCGTCATCGAGCCGCGCATCGAGGAAGCCACCGAAACCGAAGAGACTCCCGAGCCATGATTCGCCGTCTCATCCTCCACACCCTCGCCCTGTTCTTCGTCGTCGGCACCCTTGCCGCCCACGAAATGCAGCCGGCTTTCCTTCAACTCAAGGAAACCCCTGAAGGCAGCATCGACATCACCTGGAAAGTTCCCTTCTACAAAGGCCGCCCCCTTCCCATCGTCCCCGTCTTTCCCGAGTCATGGGAAAATCTCAGCGAGCCGAACACCACCCCGCTCGGCAACGCCACCCTCAGCCGCTGGCGCATCAAACCCGGCGATCAATCCATCGACGGCGCCAAGGTCGGCATCGATGGCCCCCGCTCGCGCCTGACCGATGTGCTGGTCCGCAGCAGCCTCATCGACGGGCGTTCCCAAACGAACATCCTCCGTCCGGAATCCCCCGCCACCACCATCCTCTTCGACGCCGAACCAAAGACCCTGCTCTGGGATTACATCATCATTGGTATCGAACACATTCTCATCGGCTTCGATCACCTGCTCTTCGTGCTCTGCCTGGTACTGATTGTTAGAGACCGCTGGACCCTGATCAAAACCATCACCGCCTTCACTCTCGCCCACTCCGTCACCCTGGGCATTGCCACCCTCGGTTGGATGGAAGTCCCCGGCCCACCGGTCGAGGCCGTCATCGCCCTGAGCATCATCTTTCTCGCCCGCGAACTCGCGCTGCGGAACGAGCACACCCCCGGCCTGACCGAGCGCTACCCCTGGCTTGTCGCGATCACCTTCGGCCTGCTCCACGGCTTTGGCTTCGCCGGGGCCCTCGCCGACGTCGGCCTGCCCGGAGACCAGATCCCAATCGCCCTGCTCAACTTCAATATCGGCGTCGAACTCGGCCAACTCGCCTTCGTCGTCGTGATTATCGCAGTCACAAGCATCACCGCGAAAATCTCACCAAAGATCAACCAAGCCGCCTTCAAACCCGTGGTCTACGCCACCGGCATCATCGCCTCCTTCTGGTGCGTCGAACGCATCGCCGGTTTCTGGAGCGCGTAAGGAGTGCAAGCGATCCCACCCGCGAACTGGCCCCGGTCGAAGCTTCATCCCCAGACGCTCGACCATCGGAAAGAATGAACCACAGATGAACAGGATGAACGCAGATGGACGATCAGCGGAGCTTTGAACATAGAGCGCCCTCCAAAAGCTCCTCCCCCACACCGGCCCCGACCCCGAAACCCTCTCCGCCCCCTTCGGCCGCAAGTCCCCCAAACGCAACCGCCCAAATCACCGAGATCCTCGAGACGCTCAAAAGCCTCGGTAAACTATAGCGCGGGGAAGCAGAGACTTAAAACTCGTCGTCCTCCTCCTACTCGTCCTCGAATCCTAACACCCCTCAATCGCACTTCTCGAGGACGAGAACGAGTACGACGACGGGGAAGATCGGGCGATTCGCCGCACCTTCCCCTCACCCCCACTTCTCCTCCATCCTGTCTATCAAAATTCCCAGCCCCTTCGTTGCCTTCCTTTCCTTCTGTAAGAAAGCACCGTCATCCCCGGCACCTACCCCATGGCTCCGTAGTTTTCCCACAGAAGGCCACAAAGCTAACGAAGCTGGCCCTGCAATAAGGAGAAGGAGTTTAAAACTCCTGTCGCCTCACCCCAGGATCATCAATCTTCCGCATGGCCACCCAAGCCACTTAGCCAATCTCCCCACCGCGCAACGGACTTAAAAAGTCCGTCTCCGTATTCCCCTCAGCTACCTCCCCTTCCTCCTGTAAAAAAACTGACCTCCCACGCCCCCCTCACATCCGCTTCCAGCCGTAGTTCGTCACCGACTTCATTGAGAACCATCGCCGACTCTAACTCACGACCCTCGGCGTCGAAGACCATGAGCTTGGAATAACTCATGCGGGTCTTCCCCGCCTGATCTTGAAAGAGCAATGCATCGTCGCCCGGCATCACCAAGAGTGAGGTCTCCAACGAAATCACCATCGCCAGCTCCGACACCGGCTCCCCTTCCAATGGAGGAGCCGTGATCGTATAACCATGCTCGAAACCCTCCGCCCGATTCACCACCCATTCGACACATCCGTCGCCGAGTCCGCAGGAGGCTTTCTCCCCGTCTGCAAGAGGACTCCCGGGCTCTCCGAAATCAACCGCCACCCCATCGAACTCCATCGAGCCCGTCTTCATCCGAACCGTCCACCGGGGAGGTTTCGTCGCCCCGGTGAATGCCGGTAGCGCTGCCGGATCATGCGGCGAAAAAAGCAGCCCCTCGGAACCATAGTCGAGTTGGATCAGGCTCTGCCGGTGAATCGCTCGCAAGCCGCCGCCTTGCGGTCTAAAGAAGCCTTCCTCTGCCCTCGCCTGCGCCATCATCTCGGCACGTCTTTCAACACTCAAATCATCCGCCGCCGGACGCGGATTCAACGCTCTCTCGACCGACATCATCGCGGGCGCTCCATCCACAGGTTCCATTCCCTCCATCCCCGAAGCTCCCGGGATACCCGGGTCCAAGAGCTTGATTGATCCGGGAATCACCACCTGCTCCACCCGCCCTTGTTCAGCACGCACCATCGGCACCCCGATGAGGTGACAAAGCAGAACCGCCACCGCAAGGGGCACCGTGGTTTCACTCCAAAGATGGATTCAAGCCAGAACCCCCGACCATGTCTGCTCTCGTGTCTTCATCGTTCCAAATAAATTTCGATCCCTACCATCATGATCGAAAACTTCATCCGACTTCAAACCGAAAGCTCTTCGCTTTTCCTAAACGATTGGAATCGCGAGCCTCAACAAACCCGGACAGGCCGCGACGGTGAGTTCCTGAACCCGCTTGAGGAAGTGGCCCTCGCGGCCCAGAGCTCCCCGAATTCCCCGGCGAAAAGCCCACCCTCTCCGGTGGCCACGGCAAACGCGGCACTCCCGCCTTCGACAAAGCCCTCCAACGCGCCCACGCCCGAGGCGAACGCTACATCCACGCCCTCCCGCCCGAAGAAGGCCGCCCTTTCCTTTGCTCCCATCGAAATCGACGGAGACATGCGATCCCTTTCTCGCCTTGGCTTTTCAATATCGACATCGACCCCAACCGAAGATTCAGTTCATCGACTACGGCCGCTGTAATCGGCCTGAAAACCGCAGACTTCAAACCAGCTCACCATGAAAGCCAACACTCTGGTATCTCTCCTAACCTACGGCCTCAGCATGCTGGCATTTTCACAGACCGCTGACATCATCTATCACAATGGCAGCATCCTCACCATGACCGGTGACGAACCGACCTACGCCGAAGCGCTCGCCGTCGACGATGGAAAAATCGCCCTCGTTGGCAGCAAGGACGGGGTCCTCAAAATGAAAGGCGATGAAACGCGAGTCATCGACCTCCAAGGCAAGGCCCTGCTCCCCGGTTTCCTCGACGGACACAGCCACTACATCAACTCGCTGCTCGTCGCCAACCAGTGCCAGCTCTACGCGCCGCCTTCCGGCCCGGGCAAGGACGTCCCGAGCATCATCACGGAGTTGAAGAAATTCGCCGCTGAGCGCAAGATCCCGAAAGGCGAAATGATCATGGGCTACGGCTATGACGACACCGTCATGCCCGATGACCGCCTGCTCAATCGCGACGACCTCGACGAAGCCTTTCCCGACAACCCCGTGCGCATCGATCACGTCTCGATGCACGGTGCCGTCATGAACAGTCTCGCTTTGAAGAAATACGGTATCAGTGCGGAAACCAAGACCCCGGCCGGCGGCATCATCGTTCGCAAACCCGGCAGCGAAGAACCCTGGGGCCTGATCATGGAAACGGCCTTCCTCCCGGTGATGGAGCAATCCGAGCCGATGACCGCCCAGCAGGAAATCGAATGGAGCCGCGCGGGCCAGATGCTCTACGCCGAAGCTGGTATCACCACGGCTCACGAAGGCGCCTCGCACCTCCCGCAGATCCAAACGATCAAGCGTGCCAGTGAAGCCGGAGCAAACCTCATCGACGTTGTCGCCTACCCCTTCATCACCGACGTCGACAAGGTGCTCGAAGAGATCCCCATCGACGAATGGGGCAAATACCACAAGCGCTTCAAGATCGGTGGCGTGAAGATCACCATGGACGGCTCACCCCAGGGACGCACCGCCGCCTTCACCACCCCCTACCTCACCGGCGGACCAGGCGGTGAAAAGGACTGGAAGGGCGAACTCACCTTCCCTCAGGACCTCGCCAACAAGATGGTCAAAAAGGTCTACGAAATGAACGTCCCGCTCCTGCTCCACTGCAATGGCGACGCCTCCATCGACGGCTTCCTAACCGCTTACGAGTTCGCCCGCGACGGCGATTACAGCAGGCCCTGGAACGTGACCACCATCCACACCCAGTTCATGCGCAAGGACCATATTCCCAAGTTCGTGGAATACAAGGTCCGCCCGTCCTTCTACACCCTCCACACCTTCTACTTCGCCGAGGCCCACATCGCCAACCGCGGCAAGGAGCAGGCAATGTACATCAGCCCGATGCGGGATGCCATCGACGCCGGCCTGCGCCCCAGCAACCACACCGACTTCGTCGTCGCCCCACTCGACCAGATGATGATGCTTTCCTCCGCCGTGAACCGCATCTCCCGCGCCGGCGCCGAGATCGGAGCCGACCAGAGAGTGACGCCTTATGAAGGACTCAAGGCGATGACCGAATGGACTGCCGAGCAGTACGATGAGCTAGACCAAAAGGGCACTCTCCAAGTCGGCAAACTCGCCGACCTCGTGATCCTCGACAAAGATCCACTTAAGGTCGATCCGATGACCATCAAGGACATCAAAGTCGTCGAAACGATCAAGGAAGGTGTCACCATTTTCCCCGCACCCGCTGACCGCAAGACCCCGGTCGCCTCCGTCGACGATGCCTCCAAGACCTACACCTGGACCGCCCACGTCTGCGACATGGCCGACATCAACCAGGCCGCCAACAAGGACTGGACCCTCGTCACCCTCAGCGGCGAAAAAATCACTTCCGAGAAGCCACCGACGATGAATTTCTCCGGTGGAAAGCTCTCCATCTTCGGCGGCATCAACCGCCTCTCCGCCTCCTATGCCTTGGTCGGCAAAAGCGTGACCATGGGTGAGATCGTCAGCACCCGGATGGCCGGCCCGCCTGAGCTTATGGAGCTGGAGTCCAAGTTCGCCAAGGCCCTCGCCAGCGTGAACAACTTCCATGTTCACGGCAACGAACTCGAACTCTTCGCCGACGGGGACATCGTCGCCACCTTGCGCTCGGAAGACTGACTTGCTTAGTTGTCTTAAACTTTCAGCTTCCACTCAATATCGCCACCCCAACGGGCGAGCGAAAGAAGTGCCGGAAATGACCAAAGAAAGAACTCCCCAAAATGATCTGACCATGGACAATCGCCGCCGACGAACTTGAAGATCTTTGTCTTCGTGTCGTCTCTTAATTGGCAAGACAACATCATGAAAAACAAACTCGTTGCTGAATTTTTCGGCACCTTCTGGCTCGTATTCGGTGGTTGCGGCAGCGCCGTCCTATCAGCGGGATTCCTCACCCAGATCGATGGCAACCCGATTCACCTCGGCATCGGTTTCGTCGGCGTGGCGCTCGCCTTCGGCCTCACGGTGCTGACCATGGCCTACGCCATCGGCCACATCTCCGGCTGCCATCTTAATCCTGCCGTCACCGTCGGCCTCGCGGTTGGTGGACGCCATCCGTGGTCAGAGGTTGGCGGCTACGTCGTCGCCCAGGTCATCGGTGGCATCGCCGGGGCGGGCGTCCTTTACCTCATCGCAAGTGGCAAGACTGGCTTCTCCACCGCCGATGGATTCGCCTCCAATGGCTATGCCGATCACTCGCCCGGGGAATACTCGATGATTGCCTGCCTCGTCGCCGAAGTCGTCCTCACCTTCTTCTTCCTCTTGATCATCCTTGGAGCGACTGACAAACGCGCCCCCGCTGGCCTCGCCCCCATCGCCATCGGCCTGGGACTTACCCTCATCCACTTGATCGGCATCCCGGTCACCAACCTCTCCGTCAACCCCGCCCGCAGCACCGGACCCGCCCTCTTCGTCGGTGGATGGGCCATCCAGCAGCTGTGGCTTTTCTGGCTGGCACCGATTGTTGGCGGAGCCCTTGCAGGGATTGTCTATCCGCTCTTCGCCGGCAAGGACGACAAGTAGCCGCCCATTCATCACCTCTGCTCGCCATCCCGCAGGCTGCGGAGGCGAGCAGGGCTTCATCCCATTCGCTCGATCCATCCTGGTCTGATTCCTCGCCCTGCCTGATCACCCGGATCCAACTGCCACAGCTTCTACACGAGGGACAAGTTCTGCGGATGGATTGATGATCCTCCCCCTTTTTCAACGCCAAGGCGCAAAGGACGCCAAGTTTTGATTCCTTTGAGGTGGGTGCGGATTCCATTCCTGGCTGATATCCAGAAATTCTTTGCGATCTTGGCGTCTTGGCGGTTCAATTTCTGATGCTCACCGGATGGTGCGCTTACGAATGGTGCGCCCAGTATCCACGCGCCGAAATTTCGGCCTTTCCCGCTTTGCCTTGGGACCCTAAACAAGACGCGAATCATCACGAGAACACATGAAATTCATCCAAGCCGCCATCAGCCTCCTCGCCGTCGTCGCCATCGGAGCCTCTCTTTCGAGTTGCGCCACCAGCAATGCCCAGATTGATGAAAGCGTCGCGATCAACGCGGGCTTCAAGACCATCACCCCGAAGAC
>NZ_JBATWY010000257.1:0-1890 GCF_049672945.1 Haloferula sp.
GGAATCACCAACGCCACAGGAGGCAGCGTCACGGTAGACTCTGCGATCGGCGGCTATACAAACCTGAACCTGCACGCCAATGATCTCATAAACCACGGCCAGTTCCAACTCACCGGGAACACCACGGCGCGATTGGCAAACTACACAACAAGCTCGACCGCCACTTTCGTCAATTCCGCGAGCGGTACGGTTGAGATCCTCGGCACCGGCAGTCGCGACTTTGAACCTTCGCTCGACAACTCCGGACAATTGATGGTCTCCACGAATTGCAATTTCGGCGACAACAGCCCGCTCACCACCTCGATCAATGGCGGGGCTTTCCAGATCGAAGCCGGTGCGACAGCCCAACTCTGGGGCAACTTCACCAACGACTTCGGAGGCACGATCGGAGGCAATGGCACACTTGCCATCACGTCCGCTACCAGCTTCACGAACAATGGAACCATCGCGCCCGGAGCTTCCATCGGATCACTCACCATCACGGGCTCCCCATCCAATGGAACCACTGCAGGATTCGACATCGAACTCGACGCCACGGGTAATGACTTCCTTCAGGTCAATGGAAACCTGGCCCTCAACGGCACCCTGCGCCCGATGCCGATCAACGGCTTCGTGCCTTCGCCTACCGACAGCTTTGTCATCATGCAATGCACCGGAACTCTCAGCGGGAATTTCACAAGCATCCAGCAGCCGTTCGGCTTCGGGGTTTTCGTCGTTGAGGTGGATACCGTCAGCAAACAGGTGATCCTGAGCTTCGATCTGACCGGTCCGTTGAGCTTCGAGGATTTCCAATCGATCTACTTCACCCCTGAACAGATCGCCAATGGCGACGCCGACGCCGGGAACGACTTCGATGGCGATGGACTGAGCAACGAGCTCGAATGGATCCACGGTCTCGACCCGACGAGTCCCTTCCTTCCGGCCCCGCCCTTCCGCATCGAGCGCAATGGCGCGAACATCGACCTGATCTTCCTCGAGTCCAACCTTCTGCCCGCTTCGGTCCAAGTCGAGGTGCTGACCACTCTCGATCTCGTATCAACTCCGGGCATCGTGCCGTCGACGGACGCTCCCCGCACTTCGGAAACTCCCCTCCCCGGTTACCCGAATATCGATGAAGTGACCTTCCACCTCACCGATCCGACATGGACGGGCAGTGTCAAGCGCTTCTTCCAACTCGAGTTCACGGATACTCCTCCATAGGCAGAACAAACTGCCGGCAGAACAAGCATGTCCTTTTATTTTATTTAGTAGAGGGGATTCGGGGAGCGGTTCGGATCCGGGGCCGGCGTAGGGGTAGGTGCGAATACGGAGAGGACCAAGGCGAGCAGGAGCAGTCCAACGAGGCCAAGCCACCCCATGCCCCGGGTGGGAAGCGGCGGCGGCGATGGACTTGGGAAATTCACTTTTGGAGGCTACTGAAACGGGTCCGGAGTGGAAAGTCGTTTTCTCGTAGGAGGCAGGGCTGCTGGACGGTGGGGCGCGGCAGGAGCCACGCGGTCCGCTCCGCTGGATCCGCTTTCGCGGCAGGCGATTCGCCCGCCTCGGGGCTGCTGGTTTGATCTCCCACGGCTCCAGTCAGTCTTTTTTACCAATCCGAGATCGGGCTTTTACTTTGTTTTCTTAAAGTTCCTAAATGGGGGAGCGGTGGATGATTCGCTTCGCCTCCTAAGCTGAGCACCCAGGCTCTCTGCTCGATGATTTCCGGAATTCCCCAACGACTCCAATTGGCGCGACTGCTCCTGATTGCAGCGATCCTCCAAGCCCCGCTGAGGGCTGAGGAGTCGTTGGCAGAACGCTTTTCGAGTGAATGGGCATTGACCTGTAGGGAAATCGCGGCGATCGATTCCCAGCTGTCTGGGCTACCGTCGATTACGGTGGAAGACTTCGATG
>NZ_JBATWY010000258.1:0-42634 GCF_049672945.1 Haloferula sp.
GGTCCGGCGGGGGGGATCATGGGAGGTGGGCGGGGCGCGCTACTACTCATCGCTCTGCCTGGATTTATCGACTTTCGAGGGCTTTACGCTCCGTGAACACGCTATCTTCAATCGGGATGCCGAGTCGCGATTCCAGTTTTTTGAGGGCTGAGGCCACACCATACATGGGAAAGTTGTTACGCAGGTCGAGGTAGTAGGGACCAAGTTCCTGATAGGCCTTGTTCTCACTGCCGAAGGTGTCGAGTGCAAGCTGGTAAGAATCGAGCGAGGGATTTTCCTTGGATTCGAGAGCGAAGGACAGGCAGTTCATCGTGGGGACGCGGCCCCGCGGAGTCTGTCGCAGTTCGCGCACCATCTCCAAGGCTTCAGCTTCCCGGCCAGGAATTCTGGCGAGGGCATAGGCGGCTCCGTTTTTGACGAAAGGGAGGGCATTGCCGGATTCGATCGACTTCAGATAGGCGGCAGCGGACTTCTCGTAGTCGACGAGTTTGTTGGGGTCCGCATAGAGCCAGGCGAGCCTTGACCAGAGATACCAGCTGTCGGGGTTTTGCCTGGTGCCTTCCTCGAGGAAAGCGGTGCCCTTTTCGATCCACTGCTGCCATTCCGAGCGGCTTCGAAGTTCAGGCAGATCACTGGAAGTCTGATAGTAGGCGGCCGCGTTGTAGGCCATGTGCCAGGAACCGGTGTCCCAGTAATAGTCGGTATTCGGAGCGAGCTGGACGATGGTTTCGTAGGTGTTTGCGAGCTGCGTCCACTGCTGGTTTTCGAAATAGGAGAAGGCACGCAAATTCAGGACGGTGGCGACGAGCGTCCTCAGTCCACCAAGGGAAACCGCCCAAAATCCTTGTCCGACTCTCTTGGTTGTTTCGATATCGAGCGGTTCGCTCAGCATGCCTTGCGCGCGCAGTTCTTTGGTCATGGCCTGCTCGACAGGCATTCTCACGATACCGGCCACGACCAGAACGGAGGCGGCGGCTGTCAGGCGTCGGAAGTTCGGGTTCATCGGTTCAGAACTCCTTGCGGGCGAAAATGATCCAAGAGGTGAAGGTGTAGATGACGCAGTAAAACAGAGTAACTCCGGCGATCTTGAGCAGCATGCCTGCTTCGAGGAGTTTGCCTTCAATGATCGAGTCGACGACATTGAAGAGCTGGAGGTCGGGAAGAATGACGGTCATCGCTCCCGAACCGATCCGTCCAAGGATGCCGGTCCCCGAGAAATAGAATTCGCGGGCATCAGCTTGGAAAAAGCCGACGAAGAGGATCATGAAGCCGACGACGGCAGTGAAGAGGGTGCTGGTGGAAAATGTGGAAAGCAGCAAGGCCACGGCGGCCATGACGACGGCCCGAAAGAAGACGATCAGGACGCCGGCCTGGAGATTCCATGTGGGTCCGAGCTCGCGGGTTTCTTCGAGGAAGCGGGCCTTCATTTCCGGTGGATAGCCGGCGTTGTCCGCAAACTGAGAGCGCATTTCCATGACTTCACTGGTCCGCAGGTGGAGCACGCCGATCATCAGTAGATCCATGACGACCATGGAGATGAAGATCAGCGAGGTGACGCCGACGAGTTTGCCAACCAGGTAATCGAGTCGAGGGACGGGCTTGGCGAGAATGGTATAGAGTGTCCGGTCTTCGACATCTTTGGGAAGCAGCAGACCGGTGGCCACCACGGCGAGCACCAGCGAGAAGAGGCCCATGCACCCGATCGAGGTATTCTTGATGGCGTAGAGAACCTGGACGCCTGCGTTTTCCGGGGCGCTGTTCGTCGGGAGGTCAAGTGAGTTGGCACCGATGACGATCACGGCGAAGATCGCCAGAAAATAGAACACTTTCATCCGGACCAGCTGGGTGAAGGTGTTGATCGCCAGCACGGCGATGCGGCGTGGATTGAGCGGACGATTGGGGAGGGCCTTGCTCACGGTTCTTCGCGGTTGGTGGTTTGTTCCAGAAAGAGGCGTTCGAGCGTGGTGCGCGGTTTTGCTGCTCCAAGGAATTCAGTGCCGTCGCTTTCTTCGACGAGTTGCCGAATGCGATCGATCAGCTCCGGAGTGGCATCGCGCAGCAGCACTTCGGTCTGTTCTTCGATCGCCAGCATTTCGTCGAGTCGTCCCTCTTTCACCATCCGGCCCTTGTAGATGATGCCGACGCGGTCGCAGACTTCCTGGACCTGTTCGAGCAGGTGCGAGCAGAGAAATACGGTGATCCCCCGTTCCTTGAGCGCGAAAATGAGGTCGCGGATCTGGCGGGAACCGACGGGGTCGACCCCGGCTGTGGGTTCATCGAGGATGACTAGACGGGGTTCCTGAATCAGAGCTTGGGCGAGTCCGATCCGCTGGAGCATGCCTTTCGAGTATCCACCGAGACGCCGGTCGCGGGCGCCTTGCAGATCGACGAGGTCGAGGAGTTCGGAGATGCGTCCGTCGAGGCTGTTGCCGCGTAAACCGCAGAGTTTTCCGTAGAAGGCGAGGGTCTCCGCGCCGGTGAGATGCTTGTAGAAATAGGGGTTCTCGGGGAGAAAGCCGACCTGTTGCCGGGAGTCGACTTCGAGGGAATCCGCCTCGAAGATTTTGCAGGTCCCAGCAGTCGGAGCTACCAAGCCGAGCAGGGCTTTCATGGTTGTCGACTTGCCCGAACCATTCGGCCCGATCAAGCCATACACCTCCCCGGATTCGATGGTGATCGACACATTGTCGACGGCACATACCGGAGTGCCGCGGAAGCTTGGGCGGAAGACCTTGACCAGGTTTTGTATTTCGACTGCTGCAGGCATTGGTCCGGCGGGAGGATAAGAGTGCATCGGTCACGCTGGCAACGTGATTCCCTAGAAGGCTTGTCACCATCCCGAGCTTGCTTTTGCCGTCGGGATTCGTGAGGCTGCTCGCCTCATGAAAAACCTTCGGATCCTGTTCGCTTTGATTTTGGCTTTCGCCCTCACCGGATGCATTGAGCACCACGTGGTCATCGTTCTGAACAAGGATGGCAGTGGTACGATTACCGAAGAGACGACCCTGGGTGGCCAAGCCGTTGCCATGATGGAACAGATGTCCGCGCTCGGTGGTGAGGAGGCGGGAGATCCGCTTGGGGATATGGCTGACGAAACCAAGGCCAAGGCCAGAGCGGACGGAATGGGAGAAGGCGTAAGCGTCGAGAAGGTCGAGAAAATCGATGCCAATGGCCGAAAGGGGGGCCGGGTGGTCTATGCGTTCAAGGACATCAATACCGTCAAGTTCCAGTTCGGTGACGCGGTGAGTGACATGAGTGATGGCATGAAACCTCCTGGTGCCGATGCCGGGGAGATGCCGGAAGAGAAGCCCATGACCTTTGTTTACAAGGACGGGGTGCTCAAGTTGGCCAATCCTGGTGCAGGCAAGGGAGCCGAGGGTGCCGAGGCTGCCGATGAGGAAGAAGAGGAAATCGATGAGCAGGGTTTGGCAATGGCAAAGCAGATGATGGGCGACATGAAGATGTCCCTGAAGCTCGAGCTTTCCGGCGGGATCGAGGAAACCAATGCCAGCCACGTTGATGGGAACACGATCACCTTCATGGAGATGGAAATGGGCAAACTCTTGGAGGACCCCGAGAAATTCAAAGCCTTTTCCAAAGCCAAACCGGAGACTCCGGCCGCCATGCAGGAAGCTCTCAAGGGGATCGATGGCGTCAAAATCGAGGCCAATGAGGAGGTCAGCGTCACCCTCAAATAAGGGGAGGGCGCGCCGCCGCTGGACGAAGGCAATCGCCAAAGTGCCGCATTTTCAGCTCGAATTGTCCCTTTCGTGGCCTGTCAAAGGAGCGCCTTACGGTGGCTGGTTCTTGTAAATACATTGAGTCCCAAAACGCCTAACAATTGGATTTTCGTTTGCCGCGGCTGACGAAGACCCGTAAAAACACCGAGTCGCCCGATTAGAAACTCCTGATGATCAGGAATTCCTAAATAAACCTATGCCTTTCCGTAATCTCTCTCTCGCCCTCTCCCTGCTGTTGTTCGCCAGCTGCGGTTCGGATGTGAATCTCGTTTCCAAAGAGCGCGCGCTCAATGGCAAGTCGAGCCTCAACAACAAGCTGACCTATCCACCGAACGCTGGACGCTACAGCACTTATGAGCCGTCCGAGTCGCTTGTAACCAAGGGCCGATCGATGCCCAAGGATAAGCACGGAATGCCGCTCTACTCGACGGAGCGTGTTCGCCACGTCCGCACCACTGCCTACCATTGTTCCGAGCCGGACCACCTGCAGTATGGATCGATGAACGCCACCGGCACCCCGCTCAAGTATAGTAACCGGGTTCGGAGTGCTGCCGCCGATTGGTCGGTTTACCCGGTGGGAACCGTTTTCAAGATCAAGGGGATGTCTCAGTTGTTCGTGATCGACGACTACGGCTCGGCGCTCGTCGGCACCGGCACCATCGACATCTACACACCCAACGCGAGTCAGATGAAAGCATGGGGTCGCCGGAATGTGGAAATCGCCATCGTTCAGTGGGGCTCGTATGCCCGTAGTGCCCACTTGCTTTCAGGGCGGACGCACCATGCTCACTGCCACCAGATGTATGCCGCGATTCAGCGCAAGACCGGTGGCCGAGCCGACACGGCGGCCCGCTAAGCTCAGGCATCGGCAATCATGACCAAGGCCGAGCGCGCCAGGCATATCGACCACCGCCTGGCTGAGCTGTATCCGGAAACGCCGGTGCCTCTGGATCACAAGGATCCGTTTACACTGCTGATCGCCGTTTTGTTGTCCGCCCAATGCACGGATGTGCGGGTGAATCAAGTGACCCCCGCCTTGTTCAATCTCGCCGACACGCCGGAGACGATGATGAAGGTGGCGGTCGAGAAAATCCGGGAGATCATTCGCCCCTGTGGGCTTTCACCCCGGAAATCCCAGGCTATTTCCAAACTCTCCAGGATGCTGGTCGAAATTCATCAGGGCGAAGTGCCATGTGACTTCGATGCCCTGGAAGCCCTGCCTGGTGTGGGCCATAAGACCGCTTCGGTCGTGATGGCTCAGGCCTTTGGTGTCCCGGCGTTTCCCGTCGACACCCACATTCACCGCCTGGCTCAGCGCTGGAAGCTGACGGATGGCCGCAACGTCGAGCGCACGGAATTTGACCTCAAGCGCCTGTTCCCCCGCGAACGCTGGAATGCCTTGCATTTGCAGATCATTTTCTATGGGAGAGAGCACTGCACTGCACGCGGCTGCGACGGCACGAGATGTCTGCTCTGCCGCGAGCTCTTCCCGCGCCGACGTCAGGGAGTGAAGGTGAAAAAATCATGAGCTCCGGGCGAATCGGAGTATTCGACCGAATGTCCCAAATAATTGGGTGTCATCAGACGTCTTTTTGAAAATCTATCCTTGCCGACATTGGTCCGATTCCGAGAATGAAACATCAGCGCATTGGGCCGACCCTTTGAATAACACCAAACCAACCATGATCGAAAACCTCGCCTCCCGTTCAACTCGTCTCACCACGGTTGTTGTCACCTCTCTCCTTGTCAGCGCGCCGGCGCTTTTGGCTCAAGATGCTCCGAGTGAGCAGAACGCCCTTCAGAAGTACGTGATTGCAGGAGGTCCGACGATGATCTTCATCGGACTGGCAGTGGTGGCGCTGATCGCCCTGTGCGTATTCAACTTCATCAACCTCACGAAGCCCAAATTCTGTCCCGATGACCTCAAGGCGGCGCTCATGGACCACATGGCGAACTGCCGCGTGCGTTCCGCCATTGAACTTGCCGCTTCGCACCCTTCCTACCTGGGTCGGATGCTTGCCTACTCCTTGCCGAACATCGATGCCACCCGCCCCGAAGATCTTGGCCGCGACCAGATTGAGGATGCGATCGCCGACTTCTCGATCAATGAGAACCGCAAGGCGATGACTTGGATCAACTACATCTCGCTGGTGGCGCAGGCAGCTCCCATGCTCGGTCTCCTCGGAACCGTTATTGGTATGGTCCAGGCCTTCGGCATCCTCGCCGATTCCGGACAGGCCGATCCCTCCCAGCTCGCAGGTTCGATCTCCGTGGCTCTCCTTACCACGATGTGGGGTCTGATCACCGCGATTCCATCGCTGCTCGCCTACTTCTTCTTCAAGAACAAGCTGAACCATCTTGTTTCCGATTGCCATCACGCCGCAGAGGAGTTGCTCAATGCTTCCATCCAAACGGTCAATCAGGACGCATATCTTGCCAAGATTCCTGAAGGTATCGCCGTTTGAACCAGATGACCGGGGTGGGGCCGATGAATGGTCCGCTCCAATTCGTCATTTCTCCTCCAAACGCAAGCAAACCTCATGGCTTCATCCTCCAAACTCCGCGCCACCAAATCAGACGAAGGCGACGATCTGACGATCGACATGTCGCCGATGATCGACATGGTGTTCCTGTTGCTGATCTTCTTCCTGGTCAATGCGACGATGATCATCGTCAAGATGGACCCCGAAGTGGAGCCACCGGTCGCGAAAAACTCGGTCAAGGCCGAGGACGGTAATGGACGGATCGTGATCAACATCCGCCAAGAGGGCGAGATGTTCAGTGAACAGGGCGAGGAGCTGGATGACGACGCCGTTATCGATCTGGTTTCCAAGGAGAAGGACCGAATTGTCCAGCAAGGCTACGAGCCCAAACTTCACCTCCGTGGTGACCGACGTGCGGTTTTCAAGCATTCGCGCAAGGTGCTGCGCCTTTCGGCGAAAGCCGGGGTCGATAAAGTCGTCTTTGCCACCTACAACTTCGAGAGCTGAGCGAGTAACCCGAACCTAGAAAACCATGGCGCGCCACCGACGTTCAGACAAACCCGAAGAGGACCAGCCGAAGCTTGACATCTCGTCGTTGATTGATGCGACCTTCCTCCTGCTCATCTACTTCCTGGTCACCACGACCATCCAGCCGCGTGAGCAGGACGTTCAGATGACGCTGCCTGCGGCGAACCCTTCCGATACGCCGCCCGAGATCGAACCTCGCCTGATCAAGATCGATGCCAACGGCGCGATTTTCAGTGGTACCGGGGCCTCCCAGTTGCCGATGGATTCGGATGTGGATGTGCGCGATCTTCCCATGTTGAGTGCCGAGCTTCGGGCCTACAAGGACGCGGCCGATTCCACCAATAGCGTGCCGCTCGTTCAGATCTATGCGGATGGCGGTGCCTCTCAGCAACGGGTGATCGATGTGCTCAATGCGCTGGCCGGCGTTCAGATCACCAAGGTGACATTCACCGATCTGATGGATGAGTAGAGACCTTAAGACTCCGACATTCCGCCTGAAGGCCGTTCCATCCCAAGACTTTCGAGCGCCACTTCGTTCCTCCCTTGCGGAGTGAGCAATTTGGCGCTCACTTATTTAAATCCAAGTTCACCAACCCAGACAAGCAGTCATGAATTCTTTTCGGCGAATCCTATCCCCCCTCCTCGGTGTTTTTCTCGCGGCGAGCTTCCTTGCAGGACCCGCTCAAGCCCAGCTTGAAGACACTCCGCAATCGCTCAATGCCCAGGCGACCAATGAAATGAAGGCCGGCAACTGGGAAGAAGCCCTGAAGTTGCTGACCAAGTGCACCTCTCGCTTCGACTCCGTGGCTCTTCAACTCTATGGTCCTCAGTTCGGCGTGACCTGGTACCGCAAGGGCTTCTGTGAGCTCAAGCTCAAGAAGTGGGACGATGCGATGAAGTCTTTCGAAACCTGCTACAAGAAATACTCGAACAAGAAGGGCGAGGGGGGCGGCAATATCTACAACAAGAAGGCGCTGCTCTACTGGGGACAGGCCGCACAGGGGGCCGAAGACTACGAGCTGGCGATTCGGATGTACAAGAAGTTTCTCGAGGAGCGGGACAAGACCAACCAGGCCGACAACTATCCACGAGGAGCCTTCTACATCTGGTTGGCGATCTGCAATTTAAAGATCGAGAACATTGCCGAAGGCATCCAGCACTTCGAAACCGCGCTCAAGAACAAGGTCGAATTCGCCACTCCCGAGGCGGGAATCGTCGCCGCTTTTCAGGCCTTGGTCGACGCGGTGATCGAGAAACGCGACGAAAAAGCCCTGCTCTCGTTCATCGAACAGAATCGTGCCGATATCGTGATCGAGCCTTATGACATGCAGCCCTACTCGCCGCTGTTTCTGAGTCTGGCCGGCAAGGCTTACAATGCGGACATGGAGCGAAGCGCCTTTGCTCTCTATCAGTTGATTCCGGCCACGCAGGTCATGCTTGAGGACGCCGAATCCCGGCTTGAGAGACTTGGTGGCCGGATCGGGATCAAGGATGGGGCGCGGGTGATCCGCGGCCAGAACCTGAAGGACTCGATTGCGGTGCTTGAGAAGTCGCTCAGTTCCGGAAATCCGCACGAAGTGGTGCAGCTCAGTGCGACCGCGTTTTTGCATGAGAAGCACGGCAACGTCCGCGGTGCCTACGCCGCCTACGAGGTGCTCGAGAATGCTTACCCGAAGAACAAGAACCGCGAGAAATACCTCTACAATCTCACTCGAACCGCATCGATGATCGGCGAGATCGAGGCAACCGAGGTCTACGGATTGCGCTTCCTCAAGACCTTCCCGAATTCCGAGCATGTTCCGGCTGTGAGGCGAATGATGCTGACCTCGCTTTTCTACGGTGGAGAGTATGTGAAGTGCATTCAGATCGCCAAACCGATGCTGGACAAACTGGATCCCGACGCCCCTAGCAAGGAACATGACATCTGCCTTCACGTGCTCGGTGGAAGTTACTACTACACGGGCGACTACAAGGAGGCCCGGCCTCTGCTCGACCGGCATGTTGAGGAGTATCCGGAGAGCTCCTTTGAGTTGGCGGCGCTCTACTTCCAAGCTTCGAATTATTCCCGACTTCAGTTCTGGAGCAAGTCCGCCAAGCTGCTTGATGCTTTCCTCGCCAAATACCCCGACCCCGGTAAGAACATCTATCTTCCCTTCGCCCTCTACGATCGGGCGAACTGCCACTACGCGCTGGATGAAACCGATGCAGCCCTTGAAAAGCTGAATCGCCTGGAAGCCGAGTTTCCAAATGCCGACATCATGGACATGGCCTTTAACCTCAAGGGAAATGTTCTTCAGAATCAGGGCAAGAAAGAGGAAGCGGAGGCCTACTACCTCAAGGCCCTTGCCCTGGCCGAGCGCCGGGAGAACGACATCGTTGCCGGCGAAGCGCTTTATTACCTGATCGCGATGCTTGGCGATAAGCCGAAGAAAAAGGACCAGCCGAACCGCATGGCCGAGGCAGTTCCATATTCTGACAAGTTCTGGGAAGAGTATGGAGACTCCTCGCCTTACAAGGCTCAGGTGGCGGTTGCCCAGGTTTATGCTCTTGGATCGGTTGATCGAGGCGAAGAAGCCCTGAATCGCCTGCGGGATGTGATCGCCGAAATGGCGACGCAATCTGGTGCCGTTGGCTTGGAGGAGGCGATTGGTTCCTACACCGAGGTCTACCTCGACAGCCACACCCCGGAGGAGCTGAAGAACCACTACTACAACTTCCCCAAGATCAAACCTGCCAACAAGGCCGCGCGTGCGCTGCTGCGGATCGCGGTCATCGGGGTCTTTGAGGATCAGGTCAAAGAGGCCGGGGATGACGAACAGAAGCGTATTGAAGCGGAAGCCGGCATCAAGGTCCTGTTCAGGGACTTGAAGAACGAGTTCGATGTGAAGGACCTCTCGAACTTCATTCTTGTTCGGGTTGGCGATTTCATTCGCGGCACCAATAGCCCTTCGGAAGCAGTCGTCTACTACGACGAGGTGCTCAGTCGCGATGACAAGTCGTATAGCTTCCCGGCGCTCTTTGGTCGCGCAGCGGTGCTTGCCGAAGGATCAAAGGCCGATCAGGCCAAAGCCGTGGAGGACTTCAAGCGGGTTCTCGCGGATGCGCAGGAGAAGTCCGACAAGGACCGTGCTCTCTATCAGATGATCATCACCCAGATGGCCATGGGTGAACCTGAAGCCGCCAAGGATAACGCCCGACTCTATCTTGATCGGGAAAAGGGTTATTCATCGCGCAAAATGGAGGTCTCAATGCTGCTTGCCCAAGCCTACGACGAGATGGGCATGACCAACGACGCGCTCGCCTCCTATGTGGCAGTTTGGAACACCTACAAGGGTGCCCTGCGGATCTCCGTTCCCGCACTGAAACGCTACATGGAACTTCTCTGGCAGCGGAATCAACAGGGCGAAAAGGTGTCCGACCGTCAGGGGGCATACAATGCCGGTCGCTCGTTCATTGATCTCACCCGGGGTATTCTGGACAAGGCAACTCAGGAAGAGGTCGACGCATGGAAGGAGATCGAAGATCTGGTCGAAGAATACGTTGCTGATCCCAATGTGAAATCGAAGGAGGAGCTCGCTGCCGAAGCCGCGAGCCGCTGATACCCAAAACCTGAACCGCTATGAAAACCATTTTCCCAACCCTTCTCATTGCCGCCGTCTGCGCGTCGTCGTCTGCCATGGCTCAGCGTTTCCAGCAGGAAGCGATGCTGATTTTCGATGACAATAAGTTCGAGACGGTCTGGATCGCCGATGCGAACAAGGCCAAGTTCCTGTACTATTCGACGATCAACGGCGTTGACCAGAATACGATGCTGATCAGCAAGCCGGTTTCAATCTGGCTGATGGAGCCTCCCGAATACACCGAAGCGGTGGAGCTCTTTCAGGCTCGAAAGTACGAGGAAGCTCGTACCAAATTCGCTGCGGTCCGTGATGCCTATATCAAACTCAGGACACTCCCGGACAATCACTCCGCTCTGGCGGCGGTTTATGAGATGGAGTGCCTTAGGAAACTCGGCAAGCTCGACGAATTGGCCAAGGCTCAGGAAGCCTTCGTGCCTGACGACCGGAACAGCCTGACCCGGGAGTATCAGCTCAGGCAGTTGGAGCTTTACGTGCTTTGGGATGCGGTCAGAACCAAGGATTGGGCACGGCTCGAGTTACTCTGCAACGAGTGGCTGGACTCCAGGATGCCGGGCTACCAGCGTGCTCAGGTCGGCTATTGCCTCGGCCTTGCGCTTGAAGGTCAGCAAAGAACCATCGATGCGATCAACGCCTACAATATTGCGATGACTGCCGATACTGCCAGTTCGGAAGTCATCGCCCGTCAAGCCGCCGAGAATGCGTTGCGGCTTTATGCGGCCGATCCGGCGGTGCAGCAGGCCATCCGGCTCTGGGGTACGCCCGATGAGGAACCAGATTCTCTGGGTTCGCTAAGACTGACGGAAGCCGCCTCTCTTGCGGCTCTCTATCAGCTGACTCTGGGTGGCGGGAAAGCTCTGCCGGAAGAGTCCAAGGCCCTACTCAAGTACCTGCCCGAAACTGCGGCGGCTTCCAAGCCGAAGGCCCCCGAGGAGGCCGGGACAGAGGAGGCCGAAAAGAAGGCCGACTAATCAACAAGCCTCAAAATCGAGACGGACGGTCGCGGGTTTCCGTGCCGTCCGTTTTTCGTGCCCAGCATTTGCTCCAAGGTGTGAGGGCTGGCTGCCTGAGGAGACAGCGGGCGGGTTACCACGGCCGGCGAGGGAAAAAACCCATAAATCCCTCTCCGACCGTGGTTCAGCGTGACTGCTCACAGGGTAAACCCAAGAAACCTCCGAACAGTCACGAAATCCATCCGCGATTGAATGGGTAGCAATCGCGGTGCCAAAATTCTCAGCGATCGTGAAAAATGAATCAGTAATCTTCGGGGGAAAAGCCCCGCTCATGCAAGGTGCTCGCTCTGATGAAGAGGCCTCACTTGCTGACCTTTTCAGCCGTAGACGAGGGGCATGGAGCACGCCATGATTCGGCCATGCCCCGGTTTACTGCCAATTCGGACTACGAGGAGAAGGATTCGAACCCGATCGCCTTGGAGGCGGGTGACGAGGTCACCGTCGGCCCGGCGGATCGCGCCTGGCCGGGATGGGTTTGGGCACAGGACAGCCAGGGTCGGCATGGCTATGTGCCCGAGGAAATCCTCGAACCGACAGGCGAGGGGCGATTTGCGCTGATGAAGGATTTTGACCCCACAGTGCTGACGGTGAAACGGGGCGATATTCTGGAGTCGATCGAGCAGATCGACGGCTGGCATTGGTGCCGCAACGATTCCGGTGCGGAAGGCTGGGTTGCGGGCTACCTGCTGAGACCGGAAGAGTAGGCGACTCGGAGGGGCACTTCCCGCTACAGACGCGTCATGGACTTGAGGCGAGGCGTTTTCGGTGGTATATCAAGCCTCCTTGCAACGATCCGTCTGCCATTTTTTGAAGACCTGCCTGGTGGCGATGATCGCTTTGGCCATGACGTGCTGTGACTCGGCGCGACAAGAGGCTCTCGAAGAGTTGGAGCGCCAGGGCATCAAACCCAGTGGGCTATCGCTTCTCGACGCGGCTGAGCGTGGCGATGTGGCGAACGTGAAGCTGCTGCTGCAGGCGGAAGTCTACAGCGGCCAGCGGGGTGAGCAGGGGAGGACTCCCTTGCTTGGCGCGATTCAATCGGGAAATCTGGATGTGGCATGGGCGCTGGTGGAAGGTGGGGCAGATGTGGGGGCGGCAGCTCCAAACCAAGTGACGCCCCTTTCAGCGGCTGTGGAGGCCAACGAAGCGGCCTTGGCGGACCGCTTGCTGGATGCTGGGGCTGAGCCGGTCGGGCTGACCTCCGACGGCTCACATTTGCTGCCCTGGGCGATCCGTCACGGCCGCGCGGTATTTGCCCGAAGACTCATCAAGGGAGGAGCGGATCCCCATCAACTCGATCGGCGTGGCACACCGCTCCTGCACGTCGCCATCGAGTCCGCCAATCGTGAGTTGGCGAAAGAGCTGATCAACTTGGGGGCTGACTGCGGGGCGGTGAATGCCGATGGAGAGTCGGCCCTGGTGGTAGCGCTGCGGATGGGGTGGCGCGACCAGATTGGAGTTTTAATCCGCCATGGGGCCGACCCCAATCTCAAGGATGGCGATGGTTTGACGCCGTTTGCCAGAGCGCTGGTCGAGCAGGATTTTTCCTTGGTGCATGAGCTTTCCAAACATGGGGCCCTTCCCGATCAAAGCGGGCTCGCATTGGCCTTGAGGCGGGCCTACGAGGGAGGAAGGCAGGCAGAATGCGAGTTGCTGTTGCGGCTTGGCGCTGATCCCTCGCCGCCGGGCGGACCCTGCTTGATTCGTCAGGCGGCGATGGCGGACGAAACGGGCCTGCTGCATTTGTTCCTTGGCTATCATGAGGTTCCGCGAGGGCTCCTTCATGAGTGGATCGTCAAAAGGAGGCCTCATATCGTCGGGATCTTGCTCGCCCACGGTGCCAATCCCAACCCGACTCGGGCACCCTTCCTCGCGACCCCCTTCAGCGACGCGGTCCTGAGTGGAAGCGACCGCATGGCCTGCCGTCTCCTGGACTGGGGTGCCAGCCCGGAGGTGCCGGCCATCGGAGGACAGCCGCCCCTGATCAGTGCGATCGTTTTACGGCGGGGGGAGACGGTTCGCCGCCTGCTCGAACAGGGAGCGAACGCGAACGCCCCGATGACGGCTCCGGCAACCTCCGAGTTTCTCCGCCTGGTCCGGGGGAAAACGATGCGCTGGTTGTTAAGGAAAGACCACAATATCACCCCGCTGATGCTGGCGGTGGATAGTGGCTCTCTCGCCGTCGCCGATGCACTCTTGGATCATGGGGCCAAAGTGAATGTGTGGACCCGCCGTTCCTCGATCTGGCCGATCAATATCGCGGCCGGGCATGAGGATGTGAAGATGATGCGGCGACTGCTTGGCAAGGACCCTCACGTCGAAGAGCGGACGGTCGAAATCCGCTTGTCCGAACAGCGCCTGCGGGTCTATGCGGCATCGGGTGAAGAGGTCTTCAGCACTCGCGTTTCGACGGGGAAGGGCGGCTATCGGACACCTACCGGGGAATTTGCCATCACCAACCGCCATCGTTCCTGGACCTCGACCATCTATCACTCGAGCATGCCGTTTTTTCAGCGGCTGAGCTGCCGCGACTTTGGATTTCATCAGGGACACGTTCCCAACTACCCGGCCTCCCATGGCTGCATCAGGGTTCCTGCTGGAAACGCGTCCAAACTCTTCGCTTTGACCGAGCTTGGGGACCGGGTTAGGATCCTGCCGTGAAAGGAATTTTCCTCCACTTGCTCTTCTCGCCAGTGATCCCAAAACGATAGGTGATTGAAGAAAGGTCCGTTGCCCGGATTTCCTCTCGCCAAGGCCTTGGGGTGGATTTAGCTTTAGACAGTTTTAAAAATTTCCCGATGCCGATTGGCACGGGCCATGCTCAACAACCGTCGACCATACCGCCGAACCATGAAAAAAATCGAAGCGATCATCAAACCGTTCAAGCTTGAGGAAGTTAAAGAATCCCTTGCCGAAGTAGGCATTCAGGGCATGACAGTCACTGAAGTGAAAGGCTTTGGCCGTCAAAAGGGCCACACCGAAATCTATCGTGGTTCCGAGTACACCGTCGACTTCCTTCCCAAGGTGAAGATCGAGATCATCGTCGATGACGAGCAGGCCGGAGCTGTTGCAGAAGCCATCGTCAAAAGCGCCAACACTGGTAAGATCGGTGACGGCAAGGTTTTCATCTCCCCCGTCGAAGAAGCGATCCGCATTCGTACCGGCGAGACCGGTTCATCGGCTGTCGCCGTGAACTGATTGCTCATTTCTCAATCCATTTCTCAATCCCGGTCGCCATCAATGGTGCCCGGGATTTTTCGTGGTTACGGGGTCGTTCTGAGGCGGGCGGGAAAGAAGCCTTGATCGACTCAGGAACGCTCGCCGAGACACCTTAAGAGCCGCGTGGGAGTGCCGCCTTCACAGCAGCCACGTGGGCAGCAATTCGAGCTTGGAGCTCGCCGCCGCTCGGGGTTTCGAGCGTGAAGGAAAGCGGACAACCGCGCTTGGCGAGGAAGATCGCTTCGGGCCAGAGGTCGGGGAGGTCGGCATCGGCACAATGGTAGATCCAACCGGGCGCGCGGGTTTCATGGTCGTCGATCAGAGCTTCGGGCTCCGGCGGGAACCAGGGCCCCACGGCGTCGATAATGGCTTTCGCCCGCTCGGGCCGGTCTTCCCCGAGATTGATCTCGTAAAAATAGAATCCCGAACTTTCCCAATCCTCGTGAAGCGAGAAAAAGTGTTGAGCACAGGGCCGATCTTCAAGCCACCTGGCGTGCGCGCGAATCTCGTCACTTTCGCGGCGCAGGTAGTCGCGGTTCAGGTCGATCCCGGCATCGTTCTCGCGGGTATTGGCAGCGAGTCCGGTGGGATTGAGCGCCGGACAAATCGTCCAGGCCAGTTCCTGATTGAAGAAGCCCGACCTTAGGAGTTCGAGCGCCGCCAGAGGGCCAGCAGGCTCGTCACCGTGCATGCCCGCTGACAAGTAGGCAGCTTCGCCCTCGATCGAACTGGTGAAGGCGAGGACCGGTCCGCTGGCCGTCATGGCAAGTTCCTCGCTGGCAAACCCCCGCTGCTCAGCTTCTGTGCGGAAGGCACGCAGGAAGGCAGCGGGTTCGAAGGCGCTCACGGCGGGTCTCAACGCTTGTCGATCGGAGGCACCGGCATCAACTCAGTAGGGCCTGTGTAAAGGGTCATCGGACGATAGAGCCGGCTGTCGCGCAACTGCTCGAGGATCTGTGCCGTCCAGCCGGAAGTCCGTGCGATCGCGAAGATCGGTGTGAACAGATCCGTCGGAATGCCGAGCGAGTAATAGACCGTGGCGGAGTAGAAATCGACGTTGGCGTTGAGGCCTTTGCGCTCGCGCATGACCTCGGCGATGCGCTCTGACATCTTGATCCATTTGGTTTCGCCAAGCTCTTCGGTGAGCTGGACGGCGAACTTCCGCAGATGGGGCGCACGGGGGTCGAGCACCTTGTAGACCCGGTGGCCGAGGCCCATGATCTTCTCTTTGCGGGCGATCTTGCCTTCGAGGTATTCGTCGACCTTGTCGAGCTCGCCGATTTCCTGGAGCATGTGGATCACTCCTTCGTTCGCCCCGCCGTGGAGGGGCCCCTTGAGGGTGCCGATGGCCGAAGTGACGGCCGAATACATGTCAGACAGGGTTGCAATGGTCACGCGTGCCGAGAAGGTGGAAGCATTCATGCCGTGGTCGGCATGGAGCGTGAGGGCGACGTCCAGCGTGCGGATGGCCCGGTCGGTTGGCATTTCGCCGCCATTCATCAGATAGAGGAAATGAGCCGCTTCGTTGAGATCTTCACGAATCTCCGGGAGCTCAAGGCCTTGTCGGAAGCGGTGGTAACTGGCGACGATGATCGGAGTCTTCGCGACGATGGACAGCCCGATGTCCTCGTCCTTGACCAGATCCGGATCACCGATGGCGACACGCGGGTCGTAGAGGCCGAGCATGGAAACGGCGGTGCGGAGCACATCCATCGGGTTCGCGTCCTTCGGCGCGGCTTTCAGGAAATCGACCACCCCTTGTGGTAGCGTACGATCCTCCCGGATCTTCCTTTCGAACTCCACGAGCTCGTTCTGCGTCGGCAGTTTTCCGTTGTGCAGGAGGTAAATGATCTCCTCGTAGCAGCAATTCTCCACCAAATCATCGATGTGGTAACCGAGGTAGCTGAGGCGTCCATCCTTTCCTTCCACATTGGAGAGGGCGGATTCATTGGCGATGACGCCTTCGAGGCCTTTTGAATATTCTGTCATGTCGGGAAAGTGATCTGGGGGATGAATGCTAGGCTGGGAGCCGCACGGAAGAAAGCGATTCCTCCGATTCGGCGCAAGGGGGAATCGTCGCAACCTTGTCGTAATCCAACATTGGCGCTAAACGCTCCCGTGTGCCGTGGATCCTTGCCATCGAGTCCAGCACGCCGCGTGCCTCGTTGGCGCTGCTGCGTGAAAGTCGTGTCATCTTCGAAAGGAGCTTCGAGAGCGACCGGAATCACAATGCCGCGATGTTCGCGCCTCTCCAGGAAGCGCTCGCCGCCTTGGAGAGTGAGTCGCTCGACGCGGTGATCATCGGCACCGGACCCGGGAGCTACAGCGGCACCCGTGTCGGAATTGCGGCAGGTCAAGGCGTGGCGATGGTCCACGCGTGCCCGGCGGTGGGTTTGAGCTCGCTTCTAGCAGCAGGGGTGGCGGAGGGCGTGGCCGTGGGCGACGCCCGTCGCGGCAGCGCCTGGTGGGCGGAAATTACTCCCGGCAAGTTGCCCCAACCCGCCATGCTACCAACGGAAGCGCTTGAGGAGCAGCTCGTGGGAACAGGCCAGATCTTTACCTTTGAAGATCTTGAAAAGTTGAGTCTCCCGAATGAGATCACCGTTCAGCGTCTTCAGCCGAATGCGGTGCTACTTGCCGAAGCTTGGTTGGATTTACCACAAGCCGCGAGGGATGAACTTTCGAACGTCCCTCCTCAGCCCGCCTACCTCAGGCCTCCTCATGTCACGGCCGCCAAACAGGGGCATCCGCTGCTGCGTCCGGGGAGGTCTGAGCGCTGAGTCCGAGTGCGCGTTGGCGGCGGACGTTCCGGGTGGCATGGTTTAAACGTCGATGATGTCGTCGTCGTTGAGGGGTTGGGTGCGATGGGGGGAGGCGGGGCGGCCTTCGGGTTTGAGTCCGGGGGTGACGATTTTGATGCGTTTGCCGACGGTGTGGGTGAGGGCTTTGCGGAGCTGCTTGCGGACGGTGGGGACGAGGGCGAGGAAGCCGACAATGTCGGTCAGGAAGCCGGGGGTGAGGAGGAGGGCACCGGCGACGAGGATGATGAGGCCTTCGATGATCGGGGCGTGGGGGAGTTCTCCGCTGGCGGTGCTTTGCTGGAATTCACGCAGCACGCGGAGGCCTTGGGATTTGGTCAGGGCGGCGCCGAGGATGCCGGTGAGGAGGATGATGAGGAGGGTGGGCAGCAGGCCGAGGCGGTCGCCGATCCAGAGGAAGATCCCGAGCTCGACGATGGGAACGAGGATGAAGAGGGCGAGGAGGCGGGCGAACATGGAATGGGAGGTTCGGGTCTATTGTGCGGGGCGTCGAATGGAAGTTTTGGGGTGGAGTGTAAGGCCGCTGCGCGGCAGTGCGGAGTGCCAAGTGATCGGTGTGAAGTGAAAGGCAGCTTGAACGAAGGAGTAGGCGGACGGCACAAGGCTGGGGTTGCTGGGTGCCGGGTGGGCCGTGAGGGTTGTAGTGCGGGCGGCCGTGGTGCTTGACGAAAAAACGCGCCGACCCGGGTGGGGCGGCGCGTTTTGGTGAGGCGGTCAGGGCGGGAACGCCCTTGCTCCCTTATCGGGCGGCGGCGACGACGGATTCGGCGGTCATGCCGAGTTCCTCCATGACGACGTTGCCGGGGGCGCTGATGCCGAAGCGGTCGATGCCGACGACTTTGCCTTCGGTGCCGACGTATTTCCACCAGAGTCCGGAGACACCGGCTTCGATGGCGACACGCTTGGTGCAGGCTTTTGGCATGACGGCTTCCTGGTAGTCGGCGCCTTGGCGGTCGAAGCGCTCGAAGCACGGGACGGAGACGACGCGGACGCCGCTGCCGAGTGTTTCAGCGGCCTTGAGGCAGTGCTGCACTTCAGAGCCACTGCCCATGAGGATGTGGGTGAGTTCTCCTTCTTCCTTTTTCACGATGTAGGCACCGCGGCGGACCCCTTCGCGGCGCTCGCTTGAGGAAAGGTGGCTCATCGGTGGCACGCCTTGGCGAGTGAGGGCGAGCAGCGTTGGGCCATCGGTGCGGAGCATCGCGGAGGCGAAGGCGCCGGCGGTTTCCTCGGCATCGGCGGGGCGGATGACGTCGAGGTTTGGAATGACGCGCAGACCGCTGACGGTTTCGACGGGTTGGTGGGTCGGGCCGTCTTCACCGACACCGACGGAGTCGTGGGTGAAGATGTAGGTGACGGGGAGTTTCGACAGCGCGGCAAGGCGGATCGCGGGGCGAACGTAGTCGGCGAAGACCAGGAAGGTCGCGCCGGAGGCACGGAAGATGCCGTCGTAGGCGATGCCGTTGCAAATCGCGCCCATGGCGTGCTCACGGATGCCGAACCAGATGTTGCGGCCGGCGAAGTTATCGGGGCCGAAGTCGCCACCGTCCTTGATGTAATTCTTGGTCGAGCCGTAGAGGTCGGCGGAGCCACTGATGAGTTGCGGGACTTCCTTGGCGACGGCGTTGATGACGACTCCACCGGCACCGCGGGTGGCGTCCTTGTAGTCGTCGGCGAAGGCGGGAATGCGGTCGGCGAGGTCGCTGGGGATCTCACCGTTGACGCCGGCGCGGAGTTCGCAGGCGAGATCTTCGTTGGCTTGCGCCCACTCCTCGTAGTTGCTCTGCCAGCTGAGGAATTCGTGTTTGGCGTTCTCGGCGACTTCCTGGAAGTGCTCGCGGACTTCGTCGGAAACGTAGAAATATTCGGCGGGCAGGCCGAGTGCCTTGTGGGCTTCGTCGACAAACTTGGCGCCGCCTTCACCGTGGGCGCTGGCGGTGCCGGCGACTTCGGAGATGCCTTTGCCGATAAGGGTCTTGGCGATGATGACCTTTGGCTTGCCGTTGTCGTCTGACTTGGCGTGGGTCATCGCATCTCTGATGGCCTTGAGGTCGTGGCCGTCGATGGTGATGGCGTCCCAGCCTTGGGAAACGAAATACTTTTCGGCGTCCTCGCTCTGAGTGCGTTCGGCCATGGCGTCGAGGGTGACGTCGTTGGAATCGTAGATCAGGATCAGGTTGTCGAGGTGGTTGTGACCGGCAAAGGCGATGGCTTCCTTGGCCACGCCTTCCTGAAGACAGCCGTCGCCGTGGAGGGCGATGACGTGGTGGTCGAAAATGGTGTGGTCCTTGGTGTTGAACTTGGCGGCGGCGCGCTTGCCGGAGAGGGCGAAGCCGACGGCGTTGCCGATGCCTTGGCCGAGCGGGCCGGTGGTGGCCTCGACGCCGGGGGTTTCGAAGGACTCGGGGTGGCCGGGGGTCTTGGAGTGGAGTTGGCGGAAGTTCTTCAGCTCATCGAGCGAGAGATCGTAGCCGGAAAGGTGGAGCCACGAGTAGAGGAACATCGAGCCATGGCCGGCGGAGAGGATGAAGCGGTCGCGGTTGAGCCACTTCGGGGCTTCCGGGTTAAAGCGCAGGCCACCAGCACCGTAGAGCACCGCACCAATTTCGGCGCAGCCGAGAGGGAGGCCGAGGTGACCGGACGAGCAGGCGTGGACGGCGTCCATGGCGAGGCCGCGGGCTTGATTGGCGGCTTGGGAGAGAATTTCGGTATTCATAAGGTCGGAGATCTGTCTGACAGGGGGCGCAGGGTAGGAATAGATTCCCCACTGGCAAGCCGCCTTTCATGGGGGAAACGAGGATGTCGCTCATTCGCGTCATGAATGTCGCGACTTTTCCATTCACTTTTGGCTTGCCAGTCATGGGCTCACGACTATTTTGCCGCCCCGTCCGCGCTGCCGGACGTTAAATGCAGCGACCCGTTCGTCTAGTGGTTAGGACTCCAGGTTTTCATCCTGGCAACAGGGGTTCGACTCCCCTACGGGTTGCCATTTATTTCTGAAAAGGCCCGCTGAAAAGCGGGCCTTTTTGCGTCTTGGGGCTTCAAGCGCGTTGGCCGGGTAGAGAGAATCGTCTTTCCGCCTCAAGGTTTGGCTTTCTCCGCCTTTTCCACCCGACTGCGTATGGTGCTCATGATCGATGAGTAGCCGGCTTTGCCTGCGAGGTGGGGTTTCTTGCTATCTTCTCCGAAGACGTCGCTTTGCTGAGTCATGTAAACATTGCAGATCAGCCGGGTCTTCTGTCCTAGCGGATCGATCTGCACTTCAGGCCGGACCATGACGGGATTGTTGTTGAGGTTGTTGCCCCAGGCCAGTTGGGCGGAGCGACTGCCCTGTTTGACGAAGCGAATGGTGCCGTAATCGGCAGGACCATCGAGGCGGAAGCCTTTTTCGGAGAAGACGGCGACGGTCGTCTGGCGGATCAGCGGGAGGTTGCTGCTGGCGATGGTGGTTCCTGCGTATTCTCCCGCTCCCGAGGGGCCGAGTCCGACGGTGCTGCAGGAGGAAATCAGCAAGGCGCTGGTGGAAACGGCGGCGAGCGAGGCGAAACGGAGGATCGGGGTCATGGTGGATTCGATGGGAGCGTCCTTATGGGTCTAACCGCGGTCGGGCAGGGGCGTCAAGGAGCACTGGATTTCGTAAACTGGAGCGAAGCTTCGAGGTGGGTCTTTACAATTTCGGCCTGTCCTGCCAGACCACTGGAAATTTAGCTGCCACGTGCGCCGAGCGGCTGAAATCCCCGTTTCATCATGCCCAAAGATACCTCGATTCAGAAGATTCTCGTCATCGGCTCCGGCCCGATCGTTATCGGCCAAGGCTGCGAATTTGACTACTCGGGGGTTCAGGCCTGCAAGGCCTTGAAGGAAGAGGGCTACACGGTGGTGCTGGTGAACTCGAATCCGGCGACGATCATGACCGATCCGGAATTCGCCCACCGGACCTACATCGAGCCGATCACGCCCGAGGTGGTGGAAAAGATCATCATCAAGGAGAGGCCCGATGCGCTGCTGCCGACCCTCGGCGGTCAGACGGCCCTCAACTGCTCGATGGATCTCTTCAAATCCGGCACGCTCGACAAGCACGGGGTGAAGATGATCGGTGCGAAGGCTGAAGCGATCGACAAGGGGGAGGACCGCCAGCTTTTCAAGGATGCGATGATCAAGATCGGCATCGATCTGCCGCAGTCCGGCACGGCCCACACGATGGAGGAGGCGTGGAAGGTGGCCGATGAAATGGCGGAGTTTACCGGCAACAAGTTTCCGCTGATCATTCGTCCGGCCTTCACACTCGGGGGTCAGGGTGGAGGGATTGCTTACAACCGCGAGGAATTTGAGGAAATCGTGACTCGTGGTCTCGATCTTTCCCGGACGACGGAAGTCCTGATCGAGGAAAGTCTGCTCGGTTGGAAGGAATACGAGATGGAGGTGATGCGTGACTGCGCGGACAACTGCGTGGTTATTTGTTCGATCGAGAACATCGATCCGATGGGGGTGCATACCGGTGACTCGATCACCGTCGCGCCTGCGCAGACTCTGACCGATCGCGAGTATCAGATCATGCGCGATGCTTCCTTTGCGGTGATTCGTGAGATCGGGGTGGAGACCGGCGGTTCTAACATTCAATTTTCTATCGATCCGGTGAGTGGGCGAATGATCGTGATCGAGATGAACCCGCGGGTGTCGCGGAGTTCGGCGCTGGCCTCGAAGGCGACGGGCTTTCCGATTGCGAAGATCGCCGCGAAGCTGGCGGTGGGCTACACGCTTGATGAGCTGCCAAACGACATCACCCGCGAAACGCCGGCGAGCTTCGAGCCGACGATCGACTACGTGGTGACGAAGCTGCCGCGTTTCACCTTCGAGAAATTTCCTACGGCAAACGCCGTACTGACGACGCAGATGAAGGCGGTGGGTGAGGCGATGTCGATTGGCCGGACCTTCAAGGAGTCGATGCAGAAGGCCCTGCGCTCTCTGGAGACGGGTCGCTGGGGATTTGGTTTTGATCCAAAATCGCCGGCGGCACCGATGCACGATGAGATCGAGCGGATGCTGGCGGTGCCGAATGCCGAGCGGATCTTCTGGATTCAGACGGCTTTCGTCAACGGTTGGACAATTGAGGAGGTGTTTGAGGCGACGTCGATTGATCCGTGGTTCCTGCATCAGCTCAAGGAGATTGCCGAAGAGGGGCGCGTGCTGGCGGAGCTATCGTTGAAGGATGCCAAACGTCTTGGTTTTGCGGATCGCCAGATCGCCCGGGCTCGAAACCTTGCCGAAGCTCGCGACAGCGGTGCGGCGAGGTCGGATGTCCCCGCGATAACCGAGGACAGCGTGCGTGAAGAGCGCAAGGCGGCCGGGGTGATTCCCGGATACCGTTTGGTTGATACCTGCGCGGCGGAGTTTGAGGCCTACACGCCCTACTTTTACTCGAGCTACGGCGATGAGAATGAAGCACGTGAGACGGAGAAGAAGAGCATCATCATTCTTGGCGGTGGTCCGAACCGGATTGGTCAGGGGATCGAGTTCGACTACTGCTGTGTGCACGCCGCTTTCGCGGTGAAGGAACTCGGCTACGAGGCGATCATGGTGAATTCCAATCCGGAGACGGTTTCGACTGACTATGACACTTCGGACAAGCTCTACTTTGAGCCGCTGACTTTGGAAGATGTGCTCAATATTTGTGATCAGGAGAAGCCGCACGGGGTGATCGTGCAGTTCGGTGGTCAGACGCCACTAAATCTCGCGGCGGATCTGAAGCGTCACGGTGTGCCGATCATCGGCACCTCGCCGGAGAGCATCGAGCTGGCGGAGGACCGGAAGTTTTTCTCGGCCCTGCTGGATAAGCTCAGCCTCAAGCAGGCTGAAGCGGGCACGGCAGTGTCTGAGGATGAGGCGGTGGTGATTGCGAATCGCATCGGCTATCCGGTGCTGGTGCGGCCTTCGTTCGTGCTCGGTGGTCGGGCGATGATGATCGTTTACGAAGATGAGGAGCTGCGGAAGTACATGCGTGAAGCGGTGGACGTTTCACCCGATCGTCCGGTGCTCGTCGACCGCTTCCTCGATGGTGCCGTCGAGGTGGACGTGGATTGCATTTCCGATGGCACGAAGTCGGTTGTCGGCGCGATCATGCAGCATATCGAACAGGCGGGCATTCACTCCGGTGATTCGGCGTGCTGCATTCCATCGTACTCGCTCTCGGAGAAAATTCTCAAAGAGATCGATACTGCGGCGAAAAACCTGGCCAAGGAGCTCGAGGTTCGGGGACTGATGAACATCCAGTTCGCGGTGAAGGATGAGGAGCTTTATGTGATCGAAGTGAATCCACGGGCTTCGCGCACGGTTCCCTTTGTTTCGAAGGCGACGGGGGTGCCGCTGGCGAAGTACGCCGCGCAGATCATGGTCGGCAAGACGCTCGATGAATTGGGTTTCACCGAGACGATCATTCCAAAGCATTTCTCGGTGAAGGAAGCGGTGTTTCCATGGCCGCGTTTTCCGGGAATCGACATTGTGCTTGGCCCGGAGATGAAATCGACCGGTGAAGTGATGGGCATCGATGCCGACTGGGGCATGGCCTATGCAAAGAGCCAGATTAGTGCCTTCAATCCCTTGCCGACTGAAGGCAACGTGTTCATTTCGGTCGTTGACCGGGACAAGGAGGAAGCGATGGGTATTGCCCGTGATCTGGTGGAACTTGGCTTTACCATTTGGGCGACTGGCGGGACGTATCAGAAGCTGAAGGAGGAGGGGGTTCCTTGTCAGCGAGTCTTCAAGCTCCACGAGCAGCGCCGCCCGAACGTGATCGACATGATGAAGAATGGTGAGATCGCCTTCGTGATCAATACGCCAAGCGATCAGACCGCGCGTGAGGATGAAGTGAAGATTCGTTCAACGGCGATTGTTGCGAAGATTTCGCACGTGACCAATCTCGCGGCGGCGGTGGCCTCGGTGAAGGCGATCCGTTCGCTCAAGGAGAAGGAGTTCACGGTGAAGGCGCTGCAGGAGTATCACTCGTAAGGAGCTCAGGCACTCTTGCCTGACGAATCCATCCCAAGACTGTACGGCAGACAGGAGTGTCTGCCCTCCCTACGGTCTCTTGCTTTTCGGTAGGGAGGCGACGACGAGATCGTAGGAGTGATCGATGAGTTCGGCGATCAGGGCCGATGGCAGGGAGTCGTCCAGCGTGACCGTATTCCAATGCTTCTTGTTCATGTGGTAGCCGGGGATGATCGCGTCGTATTCGGCGCGGAGTTCGACGGATCGCTCGGGGTCGCACTTGAGGTTCATTCGCGGAGGGAAGCTGTCGGGATCAGTGAGAGCGAACATCTTGCCGACGACCTTGTAGACGAGGACATCGGGCCCGAAGGGAGTGGTCTCCTCGACGGCGGCTTTGGCGAGGCAGTGGGCAATGACGTCGGGGAGGTCCATGGACGGGTGCTAGCTTGCTTTCGCATCTCGAACTTCGACGCTTTGTCCTTTGCGCCGAATCTCGAAGAATCCGGTCGCTTGAAGCAGCTCGCTGAGTTTTGCGTAGCCGTAGTTTTTTGGAAGAAAGTCCGAGTGGGCGTTTTTGACGCGAGAGTTGACGGAGCTGAGGTTGGCCCAGCCGTCTTCCTCGCAAAGGTCGGTGATGGCGCTGCGCATGGAATTGATCAGACCAGAGCTACCTTTGAATTGTTTGATCCCGATTTCACGCGGCGAGCTAGATTTGGTAGAACCCTTGGAAACGGCTTTGCCTTTTTTGGACGCCTGAGTCTTCTCGATGGTCTCGACGTAGATGAACTCGGTGCAGGCGCTGACGAATGGCTTGGGCGTCTTGCGTTCACCGAAGCCGTAGACGGAGAGGCCATTCTCACGGATGCGGGAGGCAAGGCGGGTGAAATCACTGTCGCTGGTGACGAGACAGAAGCCGTCAAAACGTTCCGTGTAGAGCAGATCCATGGCGTCGATGATCATGGCGCTGTCGGTGGAGTTCTTTCCCCTGGTGTTGGCGAACTGCTGAATGGGCTGGATCGCGTGCTCGGGGAGGGCGTTTTTCCAAGAGGACAGCCGCGTGTTGGTCCAATCGCCATAGATGCGCTTGACGCTGGCAGAACCGTAGGTGGCGACTTCGTCGAGCAGCGAATCGATCGCGGCGGGCGAGGCGTTGTCGGCGTCGATGAGGACGGCGAGTTTGGCAGGTGTGGACATGAGTCTGTTGCAGGTGTGGGCGGGACGCCCACGCTCCCCTATTTGTCGACGAGGGCGAACTTGAGTTCCGCTTCGGAGACGACCTCTCCGTTGACCAGGCAGCGGCAGCGGGCGGTGCCGATGGCACCTCGGGAACGGGTCATTTCAGCTTCGATGTAGAGGGTGTCGCCCGGCAGGACCGGACGCCGCCATTTCACTTTGTCGGCGCTCATGAAGTAGCCGATCTTACCGACGTTCTCGGGCTTGCGGAGCATGACGATCGAGGAGACCTGGGCCATGGCTTCGAGCTGAAGCACGCCGGGCATGATCGGGTGATCCGGGAAGTGCCCGGGGAAGAAGGGTTCGTTGACGGTGACGTTTTTGACGCCGGTGCATTTGTTGTCGCCTTCGAAGTCGACGACGCGGTCGACCATGAGGAAGGGATAGCGGTGCGGCAGGATCTTGATGATGTCGTTGATGTCGAGAACCGCCTCGCCGGAGGGAATCGAAAAGGGGGCGGCGAGCGAGCGCATGCGCGAGTATTCGCGCTTGATGATCGCGGCCAGCTGGGTGTTCGGGCCGTGGCCGGGTTTGACGCAGATGACGTGTCCGAGAATGCGTTTGCCGGAGAGCATCAGATCGCCGATCAGGTCGAGTGCCTTGTGGCGGGCGAATTCGTTGTCGTAGCGCACCGGCTCTTTCGACATCACTTGATCACCGCGGACGACCACGGCGTTTTCGAGCGAGCCTCCCTTGATCAGGCCTTTCTCGAGGAGGGGTTTAACGTCCTCGTAGTAGACGAAGGTTCGAGCGGGAGCGATTTCGGTTTCGTAGATCTCCGGGGTGACTTCAGACGAGAAATACTGGGCGAAGCGTCCGCCGGGGCCGACGTTGGTGACGGAGACGCGGAAGGTTTTACTGGGGACGATGGTGAGCAGTGATCCGTCACCACACTCGTGATGAATCGGCTCACGGACCTCCCAGGTTTTGCGCGGGGTGTCTTGGGCAATGATCCCCGCCTTCTTGATCAGTTCGACGAATGGCTTGGAGGACCCGTCACCAATGGGAGGTTCGTTCGAATCCATCTCGATGATGGCATTGTCGACACCCATGCCGCACAGCGCGGAGAGGACGTGCTCGACGGTGTGAACTTTGACGGAGCCTTCCGCGAGGGTGGTCGCGCGTTCGACGGTTTGGACCTTGTCGACGTCGGCATCGATGAAGGGCTGGTCGGGGATATCGACCCGGCGGAATTTGAAGCCGTGATTCACGGGTGCCGGTTGGAGGGTGAGGGTGACTTTCCCGCCGGTATGGAGGGAGGTGCCTTCGAGGGTGGCAGGTCCAGCGAGAGTGTGTTGCGCGTCGGCGGGCATGCGGAGAAGAGATCAGAATGGGGAGACCAGAGACCAGAGAAAAGCGTGGCGAATCGCGGGGGTGAGGATCATTCTCAGGCCGTGCGCGCGCTTTGTGAATTCCGGGTGGTCGATGAGTCGGCGGACTGGATTGTGGTGGAGAAGCCGGCGCCGCTGATGGTGCACCCGGCGAGCGGGAAGTTCGATGAGCCGACCCTGCTGAGTGGGCTGCAGCACTTACTGGCCTTCGAGCTGGCGAACGGTGCCGGACTTTCCATCCTGACCCGACTGGATCGGGAAACGAGCGGGCTGGTATTGGTTGCAAAGAACCGACGGGCGGCGCGGCATTTTTCCCTACAGCTTCAGCGGCGCCAGATCGAAAAGGAGTATCTTGCGTTGGTGCATGGCTGGCCGGGGTGGGAAGAACAGAAGGTGGAGCGACCGATCGTGAGGGCCGGGGAAGTTGGAGAGAGTGAGATTTGGCTACGCCAGCGGGTCCATTCGCAGGGTCGCGAGTGCATCACCGGATTCCGGGTCGAGCGTCGCTTCGAAAACCGCCGAGGACGCTTTTCGATCCTCAGATGCTTTCCTGAAACGGGGAGAATGCATCAAATACGCGTGCATCTCGAATACTTGGCGCATCCGATCGTCGGCGACAAAGTCTATGGGGACGACGGTCGTGCCTACCTGGAAAGAGTGGCGGGAGGCTTGTCGGAGGCGACACTTGAGCGACTGATGCTTCCGAGGCACGCGCTGCATGCGACCAAGCTGGCTGCCGAATGGGAGGGACGGCGGATGGAGTGGAGCAGTGACCTTCCCTGGGATTTGGCTCGGTTTGTGGAAGGCACCTCTTTAATACAAAGGCATGACAACGCTTAGTGAGATTCGGGTATTCCTCGATCGCGAGCTGAAGATCGCCGAAATTCCGGACTATCCGATGGCGCTCAATGGCTTGCAGCTTGAGGGGGGTGGTGAAGTGAAACGAGTCGCTGCAGCAGTTGACGCCTCACTACCAGTCTTCGAAAAAGCGATCGCTCATGAGGTTCAGTTATTGTTAGTGCATCATGGAATGTTCTGGCAGGGAACCCAGCCCATGACGGGAGCGCTCTACAAAAAGCTCAAGCTGGCGATGGATGCCGGGATGGCGGTTTACTCCGCGCACATTCCCTTGGATGTCCATCCGGAGTGGGGGAACAACACGCAGTTGGCTCGGGCCCTCGGTGTTTCCGATCCACGGCCGTTCATGAGCTGGAAGGGAATTTCTTTGGGACTCCAGGGGGAGGTCGAGATGACCCGCGACAATTTGCTTCAGCGGGTTGAACTCGCCGTCGGTGGCGCAGTTCACGTTTGTCCGGGCGGGCCCGAGCTTGTGAAAAGAGTCGGTATCGTCACCGGTGGTGCCGGATCGCAGATCGCGGACGCTGCTGCAGAGGGGGTTGACACCTTCATCACGGGTGAGGGGCCTCACTGGAGCTATCCCTTGGCCGAGGAATTGGAAATCAATCTGATTTACGCCGGCCACTACGCCACCGAGACTTTTGGGGTAAAAGTGCTCGCGCAGGTTTTGCAGGAGCGCTTTGGCGTCGAGTGGCTGTTCGTGGACCATCCAACGGGTCTTTAAAAACCCGGGCGAATCCACCCTGAGGATGTTCGGCTGCGACAAAAGTCTGCCGCTGAGCTTATGGCCAGGTAGTTCCGGGCCAGAGGTCGAGACCCCGACGATCGTTGGAAACCAGTGGAGAAAACGCGACATCTTGCTTGTAATCAGTCGTTTACGAAGGTTGCCTCTGACGGGTGCGGGTGATGGGAATCGAACCAACGCCTCGAGCTTGGCAAGCTCATGTTCTACCATTGAACTGCAGCCGTATGGGAGAAAAGGGGCGGGGATTGGCCACCGTAGAAGGTCAGAGCAGACGTAAAGCGTGTCTTCCGGGCAAAAAAGTGAGTCAAATCTCTCATCAAATATTCGAAAAAAGCCTTGCGGGTCCTTGCCTGAGCTTGTTACTAATGCAGCACTGAAGCGCGGGTATAGCTTAGTGGTAAAGCTCTAGCCTTCCAAGCTAGCTATGCGGGTTCGATTCCCGCTACCCGCTTTCCGACAGGACAGACTCACCCCGAAAAATCACAAACTTATGAAAAAAACGTTCCGTTTCGCTATTGTGGCAGCCCTTTTGGGTCTGTTCTCCTCGGCCGCCATGGCTGAGGTTGATTGCCTTAAACTGAGTGTCTCGATCAAGCATGCGGTTGCTGCTGAGCCTTCCGAAGTTCTCCAGATTGTCGAGAAAGCTGTTGGTGCCAATGCTTCATGCGCCTGCGAGATCGTCAAAGCGGCTATCGAAGCCACTGACGCCGATGCCTCCCAAGTCGCCTCAATCGTCGAAGTTGCCGGAAGCATTGCTCCCGATCAACTGCGTCTCATTGCTCAGTGTGCTGTGGCCGTTGCTCCCGATTCGCTTGTGGCAGTGCAAGGTGTGACCGCTCGCCTTGACCCGAACAAGGGTGAGGTTGCCATGGACAGTGCCAAGAATCCCAAGGCTCCAATCGATGTGAAGCCGGCATGGAATCCCCTTAACTTTCCTGGTCAAGGGCCTGTGGGTCCAAGTCCTGGTGGCCCGGGCGGTATTCCGGTGATGCCATTTACGCCTTCACCAAATACGCCACCGATCATCAACCCTCCTGATGGAACGCAAGTGGATTTCGGATTTCCCAATAGTGGTAATCCTGATTTCGGTCCATCGGACGACTTCTTCGTAACCGCTGGCTGATTTCGTCAGGGCCAAATACTCAAAAAATCCGATTATTTTTATCAGAATGAAACGCAACCTACTCACACTGATCGCTGCAGCAGCCACGGTCACTTCCGCTTCTGCGGATCTTTACTACCTTGGTTCGGAAGCTCAAGAGAGCCTTCCCCTGAAGTGGACGGTCGGCTTGAACGCAACCTGGGACAGCAACGTCAGCCCGACTGCCGTTGGTGTCGGTGCGGATGAAAATGCATTCAGCCTGAATCCCTACGTTGGACTTTCGTTTGTCAACATGACGCCGCAGTCGACCTTAGACGTCTACGCCCGCGTTGGTGGAGTCTTCTACTTGGATAGTCCCACAGCTCTTGGCACCGACGATTACTTCACGCAGTTTCGTGCAGGACTCAACTACACGCGCCGCTTCAGTGAACGTCTTCGTTTCAGCTCCCGGAACTTCATCGCATACGAGCTTGAGCCCGACTACGCCTATGGTTTTGCAACAACTCGTCAGAATAGCGAGTATTTCTACTGGCAGACCGATAACTCGATCGGTTACCGCTGGACCGAGCGCTTTGCAACATACACCGGATTCACTCTTACTGGCCTGCAGTATGATAATCTTCCGAATCAGGATATGTTCACATGGATGGTCTACAACCAGTTCCGTTATCAGTTGAGCCCTCAGTCGGTGTTGACCTTCGACATTCGCTACGCTCAGAACAATGCCGATGGATTGACTTCCGATTCCGAGTACCTGTTCTTCCTGCTGGGCATCGAGCACCGCTTCAGCCCGAACACGATCTTGGTCGCTCGCGGAGGTGTTCAGTTCTACGAGTCTGAGGCTGTCAACGGCAACGATGGAGCTGCTCCATATCTCGAGCTGGCTCTGCGGTCACAGATCAATGATCAGTTCTCCGTCCGTGCTTTCACTCGATACGGAGTTGAGGCCTATGACTCGACACGCCAGGTGTTTGCCGCCCCTTTCAACCTCTACGACTTCGATGAGCGTTTGACGCTTCGCATCGGCGCAACAGGTGAGTATGCCATTTCACCAAGATTCAGCATCTTTGGAGGTGTTGACTACATTCCTTCGACCTACGATGAAGGTCGTCTCGTGGCAGGCTTTGGTCCAGGAGCGACCGGAAGTATTGATGAAGATCTCTTCAATGCCTACATCGGGCTCTCAGTGAAGTTCAACGAGACTTTCTACGGAACGCTCTCCTACAACTACACGGACAGCGATTCCGACTTCCCCTTCTACACCTACGATCGCAGCCGGATCAACGTCGGCCTTCGTGCTGAATTTTGATCTGCCCGATCAAGGTGATTTAAGAACACGACTTTTCTAGCAATACTGAACGAAACGTCTTAGCTCCCGCAATGGTCGCCCATTGCGGGAGTTTTTCGTTTGAATCTTGAGCCGCCCCGGCGGATAAATCCCACCCGTACAATTCCATGAATTCTCCCGCGAACAATCCATCCGAAGCAGCTCTTCACGCTGTCGACTACTGGCAGGTCATAAAAAACCGCTACGGCATTATTCTTCTCACCTTCCTGCTCGTCTTCATGACGGCCCTGGTCATCACCTATGTGATGCCTAAGAAATACGAAGCTTCGACGACGCTTCAGGTCCGTCCGCAGACGCCTGCAATGGAAGTGCTTCAAAATGTGGTGTCGCCACAAAGGCATATCAGCCAGTCCTTCTTCCCGACGGAGTTTGAGGTGATCAAGGCGCAGAAGACCCTCGATATCGTGATCGATGATCTCGAGTTGATGAACCGCTGGGGAATGGACCGTGAGGAGGTCCGGGCCAAATTGGGTAACATTATCGATGCGGAGAACATTCGAGGAACCGATCTGATCGAGATTCGAGTCCGGGCATCGAGTGCTGAGGATGCGCGTCTGATTGCGGAACGGGTTTCGGAAGCCTATCGCAGCCGCAGGACAAAGCTGGAAGGGCAGCGCACGGAGCAGGCTCTTGCCGAGTTGCGGGATGCCGTCCAGAAGCAGGAAGATACGGTTGAAGACAAACGCAAGACTCTGACGACGATCATTCGAAATCGCGGGCTAATTTACCAAGGCTTGGCTCCAGGGCTCGGCAGGGAAGGTGGATTCACCGGCGAAGAGGCTGCAGAAACGGCTGCGAGATCCTATACCGCGCTTGCCGAGCAGAAAGTGATGCTCGAGAGCCAGATCGAAACCTTGCTCAAGTATGATGGCGATCAACTGATGACCTACGCTTCGGGGTTGGATTTGCCGGAGAACATCATCAAGGTCCTCCATCCCCAATATCTCGATGCGAAGCGCACACTTGAAGCCCTGAAGCTCAGTGGCCTGGGTGAGCGGCACCCGAACGTCAGGCAGCAGCGAGAGATCTCGGAAGGGATGAGGCGCGACCTTGACGAAGGCGTCGTTGCCTTGAGGGAAACGCTGAAGGCTCAACTTGAGATGTCGACCGTTCAGCTAGAGGAACTCAAAAAGACCATGGATCGGACCAAGGAGAAGGCCGTCGACGAGGGGCTGGATCGACATGGATTCGATGATGCCAAGAACGAGTTCGAAACCTCACAGCGGTTGCTCGAACAGTTAAAAATCAAATTGGTCGGAGAAGAGATGCAGCGGAGGATCACGGAAAACCCGATCATCATCCACGCAGAGCCATTTGAGTCCCAGTCGGCAGTCAGTCCGAATATTCCACTGAACCTTGCACTGGGAGCAGTCGTTGGCTTGATCTTTGGAGTAGGTATTGCCTTCTTCCTCGAGTATCTCGACACCTCGGTGAAGACTTTGGAAGACGTCGAACGCTACCTGAACGTCCCGGTGCTTGCCGTGATTCCGAAGGATGTGGGAGTGCTCTACAAGCAAAGCGGTATGAGCCCCGACGCGGAGGCCTACCGAATCCTGCGGACGAACATCGAGTTCAATCGAAAGAACCCGGAGGACAACGCGATCACCGTCGTTTCCGGCGGTGCGGGTGAAGGAAAGTCGACGACCCTCGTCAACCTTGCTTACATCTGCGCTCAGGGCGGATACACCACGCTGATGATTGACGCCGACCTTCGTCGTCCACGCCTTCATACTTTCTTCGATATCAACAACTCGGTGGGTCTGACGAACTACCTGACGACCGAACTGATGCTGGAGGATGTGATCCTACAGACGCCAGTGGACAACCTCTACTTCATGCCCTCGGGGATCCTGCCGGCGGACGCTGCTGGTATTCTGAATTCACGACGGATGTCGGAGTTGATTCAGGACGTGAAGCAGCGCTTTGACCTGGTGCTTATTGACTCACCGCCAATTCTCGGGGTCAGTGATGCATCGGTTCTCGCGAGCGAGGTGGATCTGACTATGATTGTCGTCCAGCACCGGAAGTTGCCGCGCAACATGCTCATGCGGGTCAAGCAGGCCGTCGAGAATGTGGGCGGCCATGTCATCGGGGTGGTGTTGAACAACGTGGATGTCCGCAGCGACAGCCAGTATCAGTACTACACGAGCTACTACACCTACTATGCACCTGCTGAGGGGCAACCCGCAGTTCCGACGAGTAGCAAGGCAGCTGATAAACCGGCCTCTGCTCCCACTCAGCATCCCGGTTCGGGAGAGGACCTGTATTGACATCAGGCTATTCCCATTGAACCCTCGAAACCATGAAGACATTATTCCTGATTCTAGCGGCGGTAGCCTCTCTGCTATCGTCCGCTTCCGCCCAGTCCACCATCAGTGCTGGACGTGCTATCGAGATCCGAATTCAAGGAGTCCCGAACGAAGAGATGGCTCGCGTTAACAACACGTATCCGGTCTCGGAAGCGGGCTTTATCCGGATGCCATTCATCGGTAATGTAATGGCTGCTGGACGGAGCCCTGACTCCCTCGCCCAAAGTATCGAGGCTGCTTACAAATCGGCCCAGATCTACACGAATCCAACGGTCCAGGTCCTCGCGTCAAGCGATGAGACGCTGGCAGAATTCATCGTGACGGTTGGTGGCTATGTGAGACGACCCGGCCCGGTGAAGTATGTTCGCGGTTTGACGCTTTACGATGCGGTACAGGCAGGTGGGGGAGCCACCGAGTTCGGCAGCATGCACCGGGTCCGGTTGATCCGAAATGGAAAGCTCCGCGAGTACGATCTATTCAAGACCCAGTCGAAAGGCGTCTTGGTCGAACCTTCAGACACGATTGAAGTTCCGCAAAAGAATCTGTTTGGCCGTTAATTAGGAGGAGGAGTGATGCAATGCGCTCTTTCCGTACATACCGGTCTTCACTCTGTGCCCTCGTTACGTGCTCGCTGGCTGTTTCGAGTGTCTCGGCATTGGATCCACCTGAGAACCTGGTGGCGGGCTTGGGAGCTGAAGCCTATCCGGACAGGATCGCTGCCGAGGAAGCGTTGAAATCTTGGGCGATTGATGAGGGAGCCGTGGCGAAAAATTGGCTGCTGACGCAACATGCCCAGACGGAAGATCCTGAAGTGCGCCGTCGCTTCATGGCGGTTTTAAAAGAGGTTGTGATGGGTGAGTTGGCCGAGCAACGACCGGGTTACGTAGGCATCGGAATGGGTGTCGTAGAGCTGGCCGATGGCCTGGGAAGCGGCGACTACGGGGTCGAGATTCAGGCTGTGAAGGAAGAGGCGCCGGCAGCGAAAGCAGGTCTGCGGGTTTCCGATGTGATCGTAAGTCTTGATGGAAAGGGCTGGTCCACGCCAAATGCGGACGAAGAATTTGCGAAACGAATTGGGGCCATGCACGGTGGAGACAAAGTCCGCCTTGAGATCCTCCGGGCAGGAAAAAAGGAATCGATCGAACTGGTGTTGGCTCCACGACCTTGGTCTCTGGGGCGCTACGGTGACAGAATTCCTCTTCAAAGAGATCCATTCGCCGCTGGAGTCTTCCAGCCGCCGAATGAAAAAGACGCTCAAAACCAAGCATTCCAGGCTTGGATGGAGCAGCAAAAATCACCGGCTACGGGCCGATAGTCAGAACTTAAAAAAATCGACATTCTAAAGCGCTGTGCGACGCTATCCGAGCTGTAGAGCCTGTTATTTACCCAGTTTTCCATGAATCGACTACGTTTTCGTTCCGCCACCCTGGCGGCGATCCTATCCGCTAGCTCCCTTGCTGCCTGCGCCCAGCAAGCTGACTTCAATGAGGTAGGTCGCCAGATGGCCATCATGCTTCAAAACAGCCACTTTGATCGGTCTCGCCAACCCTTCAAGGACCTTGGTGATGACTTTCTGAAGACCTACTTGCGGGATCTGGACTATGGCAGGGTCTATTTCACACAAAGCGATGTGGACCGTTTTGAAAAGGCCTACGGTGATCAACTCTCCGAGATGCTCTTGCAGCAGAACAGCATGCAGGCGGCGACTGACATCTACGCCACATTCGTAGAAAGAGTCGAGGCTCGCGTCGCGGAAGCGAAGCGCATGCTCGAAGAGGATGATTTCGACTTCACTGCGGATGACTCTGTGATGCGAAGCCGCAAGGAAGCGCCATGGCCGAAAGACGAAGCTGAGGCGATGTCAATTTGGCGCAAGCAGATCAAGGAGGCGCTTCTCTCTGAGAGGTTGCGCCGGGAGATGGTGGCGAAATTGGCTGAAAATCAAGGGAAGGAGGATCCTCTCAAGGAGGAGCGTGAGCCTCGAGAACGACTCAAGCTGCGCTATGAGCGATTTCTTCACAGTGTGAAGGATGTCGATCAGGATGATATCGCTGCCTATTTCCTGAGCGCTGTCGCACAGACTTTCGATCCGCATACGGATTACATGAGCTTCAAGGAAATGGAGCGCTTCAAGGATGGGATGCGCAATCAATTGGTGGGAATCGGTGCCTTGCTTCAGGCTGAAGAGGATGGTGCCACCAAGATCATGGGGATCGTGCTGAACGGGCCGGCTGACCGGGCCGGCCAACTGAAGCTGAACGATCGGGTCGTTGGGGTGGATTCGTTGAATACCGGAAACCCCGAAGACATGGTGGATATCATGTTCATGAAGATCGATAAGGTGGTCGACCTGATTCGAGGCGCTGAGGGAACCGAGGTCCGCTTGAAGGTGGAGCCGGCGGGAGCGCCTCCGGGCGAAACTGCCCTGATCGTCATCAAGCGTGGGAAGGTCGAACTCAAGGATGCCCAGACTTCCGCTGAAATCATTGAACATCAGGGACCGGACGGTGAACCGCAGAAACTTGGTGTGATCACCTTGCCATCGTTTTACGCGGACTTTGACGCCGGGGAGACTCGATGTTCCGTGGATGTCGAGCGGATGCTGTTGCGCTTGAAGGAAGAAAAGATCGATGGTTTGCTCTTGGATCTCCGGAACAACGGAGGGGGTGCTCTGGAGGAGGTCCGGCGAATGACCGGCTTTTTCACGCGTCGGCTGCCCGTGGTTCAAGTGAAGAACACCTTGGGTCAAATTCAGGTGAAGGAGTCCGACAATCGGCGACCGATCTATGATGGACCGCTGCTGATTCTGACCGATAAGAGCAGTGCTTCCGCGACTGAAATTCTGGCTGGGGCCCTGCAAGACGACAATCGTGCCGTCGTGATTGGAGAGGCTTCCACCTTTGGCAAGGGGACGGTGCAGCAGCCGATGGATATCGGTCGGCAGATGCCGTTCTTTGCGGATCGGAACAAGGCGGGGACGCTGAAGGTGACGATCCAGAAATTCTACCGCCCTTCGGGCTCTTCGACCCAGAACAAGGGCGTTGTGCCGGATATCATCCTGCCCAGCCTCACCGATGCCCTTGAGGTCGGGGAGGGATACTTGGATCATGCGCTCGACCACGACATCATTCGGCCGGCATCGGGATTTGAGCCACTGGCGAAGTCGAACTTGTTTATTCCGCGTTTGAAGGAGCTGAGCAACGAACGGATCAGCAAGTCCAAGGACTTTTCCTACGTGATCGAAGATGTGACGAAGGCCCGCTCCCGCCTGCGCGAGAATCAGGTTTCGCTGAACATCGAAGAGCGACGGGAGGAGTTGGCGGAAGCTGACGAGAAACAGACCTCGCGCAACAAGGAGCGCCGGAAACGTTTTGCCGAGATCGCCGAGGACGATGCATCGAATATGCGCTTCTTCAAGTTGACACTGGATGATCTCGAGGAGGGGAACGGGCTTCGAGAAGTGGACCCATCTCAGGATGCGGACGATTACATGCGCCGTGCGAAGGACAAGACAGCCGACCTGGACGATACTCCGGACTGGCCTAGCAAGCTTGATCCCTACAAGCGGGAAGCTCTGAATGTGCTGTCCGACCTGGTGGAGATCACCGACGACGCGAGGATGGCGGGACTACTCAAGAAGTCTGACGTTCGCTGATGCCGGGTATCTCGCAGAGACTCGCTGGCATCCGGGAGCGGATGTCGCTCGCTGCAGGGAGGAGCAACAGGTCTCCAGACGAGCTTACTCTACTGGCGGTCTCGAAGACCTTCCCGGCATCGTCGGTTCAAGAAGCCTTAAACGCTGGCCAGCTCGATTTTGGCGAAAGCCGCCAGCAGGAAGCAGCGGGGAAGGTCGAGGTGTTGCCAAAAGAGATCCGGTGGCACTTCATCGGGAAGCTTCAACGGAACAAGGTGCGCAAAGTCCTCGCGGACTTTGGCTGCCTCCACAGCGTGGATTCTCTGAAGCTGGCCGCCCACATCGATCGAATTGCAGGCGAGGACGACCGGCACCCCGAAGTCTTTCTTGAGGTGAATTTGGCGGGGGAGGAAAACAAGGGGGGATTTTTGGTGGATGAAATCCATCGCGATCTGGCCAAGTTGGCGGCCCTTGAAAACCTTTCGATCCGTGGACTAATGGTGATTCCGCCTGCTGTGGATGAACCAGAACAGGCGCGGGCTTGGTTCGTGAAGGCGAGGGAGCTTCGCGATGAACTCCGCCAGGAATCCGGTCTGGATTTGCCCGATCTGAGCATGGGGATGAGCGGCGACTTCGAAGTGGCCATCGAGGAGGGCGCGACGATCGTTCGTGTGGGATCCGCGATTTTCGGTGGACGCTAGGGTGATCCTCAAGCACTCATCTGGCGATGCATGAATTGATCAACGCTGCCGTGGTCGGTCAGGAACTCGCCTTGGCTTTCGGTGACGGGGTAGAATGCTACCTGCCACTGGAGGCTCTTCGGTCGGCTTGTCCTTGTGCCGCCTGCCAAGGGGAGCCGGATGTCACGGGAAGGGTGATTCGCCCACGCAAGCAGATTGGGGCGAGAGGCTTTGAGCTGAGTAAGATCGAAACGATCGGCGGCTACGCACTCCAGCTATTCTGGGCTGACGGGCACTCGACGGGAATCTACAGCTTCGATTACCTCAGGCGACTGGCAGCGGCTCAATCCTCGTAGGTTTCGGACTCGCCGGCTGAAGTTCGCGGAGTGTCGCTTTCACCAAGGGTGCCAGGCACGATCTCCTTGGCGATGCGATCAATCCCATTGGCTGCCATTTCGCTTTGCGGATAGATCGAGCGGGCTTTCAGATACCAGGAAAGCGCGGATCCGATTTGCCGGTCGCGCCGGTCTTCGAAGTTCCTTGCCTTGTTCAGTGCAAGGGTGAAGTCGGCGACCTGAGGGGCGAGAAGTTCGAGTTCACGTCCGAGCTTCGGGTCATCGGGAAATTCCTCGCGGAGCTGCGCCAACTGTTCCCATGCGGCATAACTCTGACCCATTTTCCGGAATTCCGAGGCTTTTTCGAGGGCACCATCGATGCGGAAGATATTGGTGATGATCTGCTTGAAGGCATCTTCCCGAACCGGATCGCCATTGATGGATGGTGCCAACTCATACTGTCGCTTGAAGATCTCGCGGTAGTTGTTCTCGGCAAGAAGCCGGTCGAAATCGTTCTTTGCCACGGCGAGTCCGCTGCCTTGAGCAACAAGGTCATCGAACTCGGCGAGTTTTGGATTCTGCGGCCAGACTTCCATGGCTTTCTGAATCTCGGCCGCGGCCTTTTCGTTGTCGCCATTGGCGGCGGCGAGCTTGGCCGAATTGATGTGCATGTCACCGACGCGGGTGTAGGTGGCGATCGCCGCTTCGGCCTTGGTGGCATCGAAGTCCGAAGCCGTGACCTTGATACTTTCAACCAAGGCTTTGGCAGAGGTGTAGTCTTTCGAGTCGAGGGCGGCGATCAGCTTGTAGGACTCGCGGACGAACTCGAGCACCCGACGCTTTTTCTCACGGGGAAGCGTTTGAATGACGGGCATGAATTCGCCGACCATGTAGGACTCACTGAGTCGTTTTGAGGCACTTTGGAGCTCGCCTTTCTCGGAAAGGAAAAGAAAGGCTTCAACGCCCTTGTCGACATCGCGAATGGCTTCGCTTGCCAGAGAATCGAGTGCCGCAACGGTCGGGCTCGTGCCGAAGGTATCGCTGATCATTTTCGAGACGTCCGACTTCTTGTCGATATGCAGACGGTTGTCGCCATCGTCGAAGATCTGATGATAGAAGCGCGACGCCATCATCACGTGTTGGAAGCGCCGCTGGACGAAGAACTGGATCATCAGGGCTTGATATTGGATCTTGGCTTGGACGAGTTGGATTTCGTTCTTGGCGGTGTTGGTTTTCTTCAGGGCCTCGATTTCCGCGATGCGGCGCAGATGCTCCTGGTAGTCCAGAGAGACCAAGCCACGCCCGGGGGCCGTTGCAGGTTTCTTGCCCTTGCCTTTGCCATCGCCTCCTCCCGTTGGCTGTGCTTCACCGAGGACCGGATCAGATTCGTGACGCGCTTTCCAGTCGGCGTCATCGATGAGGCGCTCTTTTTCAGTTTCCATTGCCCGGTTGAGTGCCCGGGTGGCGTTAACGTCCTTTTTGGCGAGAACTGTGGCGTAGATCGCTTGGGAAAGGGAATCGCAGAGCCGCGCGTCGCCTGGGTAGCTGGAGGCTCGGGGGAGAAGCTGAACGGCTGCGGCAAAATCCGGCCCGCCCCGATGATGCGGAGAGATCAGGGAAAGAATTTCATCGATCGTCTCCCGATAAGCAACTGCAGCTTCCGAGTCGTCTTCGGGTTCGTTCAGGTAGCGTTCGAAACGAGCGGCAAGCAGCCGGTTGTCCGTGGCTGCCCATGAGTGGCCATTCCAAGAGATCAATTCGCTGGACGGATCCATGAAGGGCACCTCGTTGCCCATGACCGGTCCGTTGTTCTTCTTCTCCGGCTGGCGATTGATGACGGTATCACCTCCTCCATCGTTGCTGGAAGGAGTCGACTGGCTGGATGGAGGAGGCGTGTACACCTGCGCTGCAGCCAGACTGGCGCTGGCGAGAAGGATCGCGAAAGAGGTGGGTTTCATCGTAATTGTGGAGAAAGGGGTTCAGCGGCGCGCGATTTCCTCGGCGACGGCAATGCCGCCTTGGCGAAAACTGATCCGGAACGCGTAGGTCTGCTCACGCTCGATATTCACATCGGACAGACCGGGTGGGATCTCGATTCCGAGAAACCTGGGTCCGGCGGGAGAATCGACCTTGAGCGAGACCACCTGACCTTGGTCGTCGGTCCAAAGGACCCGATCGTCAATCTTGCCTTCGACGACGTATTCGTTTCCACGGAGCGAATTGGCATTTTCTTCGACGGTCGCCATGTCGAGTTCCGAGCCGGCGAGCGATTGCTCGGATTTCCCTGAGAACAGAAGTTTTCCGCCAAAAAAGAGAGCGGCGATGGCGACGGCGACTCCGATCAGGAGTCCCGGATTCATTCCTGAACTGGCGCGACGTGGCATATTTGAGAAGCGGTGGGTGAGTGGTTTATTGTCCAAATGAAGCCTCGCGAGGCAAGGAATCAACCCCGGAAGGGAGACGAAGTTTAGGTGAAATCAGTCCCATTGGTGTCTTCTCGTCCCAATCCAGGCGGCAAGCAGGCCTAATCCGATGTGGAGGCCGAGCGTATAGAGGCAGGCGCTCTGGGGGGTCAGGGAAGTGTCGATGACGGATTTGACGGCGTAGAGAACCTTGCTTTCGAGGGCGTCGACGCTTCCCGACCAGGCCCAGTAGGCTGAAATGAAGGGCCGGGTGAACTGTTCGATGTGCTCCGGCAGGGCCAGGACGGCTCCGGAAAGCGGGAGTTGGAAACCAACGAGGTAGATCGAGAGCAGCGATGCCTGTTCGGCGGTCCGCATCATGGCGGAAATCCCGAGGCAGATGCCGGTCATGGCCGCGTTGATCAGCAGCAGGAAGACCAGGTGCTGTCCGAAGTCGCCGCGGAACTGGCCAAAGAAATTCACGAATACCGCCATCCACACCGACTGGGCAATGACCAGACAGGAGAGAAAGGTGACTTTGCTCGCAAGGTAAGCCAAGGGTCTCAGCCCTCCGAATTTCTCCTTCTCGAAAATCGGTCGCTCGCCGGCGATCTCGCGGGCTGAATTGTTAGATCCCATGAGTGAGAGGAGAATGACCTGGAACATGATGATGCCGCTCACGGCGGAGCCCACTTTGACCTGATCCTGCCGAACCATCTGACGTTCCTGGATCTCTTCCAGAATGTTCTCCTGCTTCGAATCCGAGAGGGTCTTGATGTTGTCGTCCGCCTTGTCAGAGAAAAGCGTGACGAGCAGGGGGAAGCAGATGAGGATGGCGAGTTGGAGCAGGACCTGGCCTCGGTCACGGAAGAAAATCCGCCATCGTCTCGAAAGCAGGGTTGAAAGCTGGGTGAAGAATCCCGGGGTCTTCAGCGCCTTGGCTTCGTCCTCCGTCTTTTCCGTCTTTGCGGGGACATGCAGGGTGCCGGCGGCGATCGCCTTCGCCCGGCCCTTCTCGAGCTTTCCGTAGTAGGCTTCCCGATGTTTTCCCCACGAACTCTGCCACTGCTCACTCGTTTGGGTGGCCAGCTTTGGGTAAACTTCCTCGGTGTCATGGACCGAGAAGTAGTGGTTCATCAGTTCGGGAGGCCCGTGGTAGGCGATGCGACCTTCGTGGAGCACCAGGATGGAATCGTAGAGTTCCAGATGAGCAAGGGAGTGGGTGACGGAAAGGACGATCCGGCCTTCCCTTCGCGAAAGTTCGTGGAGCAATCGGACGATCTCGCGCTCGGAGCGGGGGTCGAGTCCGCTGGTGACCTCGTCGCAAAGCAGGAGCTTGGGATCGGAAACCAGCTCCATGGCCAGTCCGAGTCGGCGTTTCTGTCCGCCGGAGAGCACCTTGACCTGGCGGTCGGCGAATCCGGTCATGCCGGTTTCTTCGAGAACCCGGTCAATCCGATGGTCGAGGTCTTCGGCATTCCGGGTTTTCACCCGCAGACGGGTGGCGGCCTCGATCGATTCGTCGACGGTCAAGGGGTCGTAGGCGACGGAAAACTGGGGGACGTAGCCGATCTCCGAGGGCTCGAAGTCTCCGTCTTCGGAAAGGTTCCGACCCTCCCAGAACAGCGCTCCTTCCGACTCGGGATTCAATCCGGCGATGGTCTTGAGCAAGGTCGTCTTGCCACAACCAGAAGGTCCGACAATGGCCATGAAGTGCCCACGTGGCACCTTGAGGTTGGCACGATCAACGAGGTTGATGGCCTCGCCGTCTTTCTGAATCGTGAAACTGACGTCCTGGAGTTCGAGCACGGTGGTGGTAGGGATCAGGCTTTCAGTTAAGCGAAGAGAGGGATCGTTGGCATGGCGAGAAAGAAAGTGAGGACCGACTGTGTCCTAATGTCCATCCAATGCTCTACGAGTTTCCTAGAGAAAATGTGTCAACCTTGCAGCATGATGACGCGGACGGATGAATGCTGAAATAACGTCATTCTGGGTGTCCTTCCAATCGGGGTTGTTTCCCTATCGGTCTGTTCAGCCTCTGGGGATGCTGGTTTGGAACGGAGGCAGAATTTGGCTAGAGGAATAGATTCCGATCGAGCGAGCGGTACTGGATGGCCTCAAGGATGTGATTTGGGGCGATGAGGTCGGTTCCCTCCAGATCGGCGAGGGTGCGGGCGACTTTGAGGATGCGGTCGTGGGCACGGGCGGAGAAGTTCAGGGTTTCCATGGCCTG